>JAZUHZ010000149.1:0-19789 GCA_045642005.1 Candidatus Avilachnospira sp. | reverse complement strand
TTGTCGAATACAGTGATATGGCGAATGTCCGTCTGTGTCTTTCCAAAACCAAAAATGCCGATTTTGAGCTCCGCCTCCGAAACGACGGAAGCTATGAAACCGTGAGCCCCGGAGGAAGCGTATGTGCGTAAAACCCGGCACCATCCGGACCGATGTTTATGAAAAATCCATCTGTGCCGGCTTCAATACCCGGCAGAACTTCCGGAAATGGGAAACCAACCGTCATTGTAACGCGGAATATGAGCTGCATTTCATCATCTGCGGCACCTGTACTCTTTCCGTCAAGGACACCCGTCTTTTCCTTTCCGCACCGGAAGCCGTGGTGATCCGTCCCGGAGTTCACCACATGCCGGAAACCTGTTCGGAGGATTTCCTGCATTTTTCCGTGTCCTTCTCCCCGCTTACCCTGAAAGGAGCCGAGCCGCTCTCTGTCATCCCCGAATATGTGCTTCGGCCGCTTACCGGGGATCAGTCCTTTTTATGTGAGCGTCTGATCCGGGAGTGTGCGGAAGAAGAGCCGTGCCGGGAAGAAATGATCTCCTCCATGCTGTCAGAGATCTTTATTGATCTCCTCCGAAGTGTTGCCGGTTTCCGGAAAAAGGCACAGGGAGCCAAGGACATCAATGAAACCGGCAGTGATGTGACCGATAAGTTCCGGACCGATATTATTGACAACTTTTTTGAAAACCGGCATGCGGAAGATGTGGATGAACAGATGCTTGCTGCCGAGCTGCACGTTTCCACAAGGCAGCTGTCGAGAATTCTCCGGAAGAATTACGGAGTTTCGTTCCGGGAAAAACTGCTTTCGGCACGTATGGACCATGCCTCCTGGCTTCTTAGGACCACGGAACGGAAAGTGAGCGAGATCAGTGAAGCCGCCGGATACTCCTCCGAAGGCAGCCTGTTCCGTCATTTCCGGAGTTATTTCGGTCTGACGCCTGCGCAGTACCGGAAAAAGATGAGAGAAGGCATGACATAATCTGCGTGAAACATAAAAAACGTGAAACATCTCCGATGTTTCACTATTTTTATGTTTCACACAGATTATGCTTACACCAGCACCTTGGAAAGGAACTCTTTGAGTCTCTCGCTCTTCGGATGGTTGAACACCTCGTCCGGCGTTCCTTCCTCCAGAAGAAGTCCGTCCGCCATGAAAAGCACGCGGTTTCCCACTTCTTTGGCGAATCCCATCTCGTGAGTGACCACCACCATGGTCATACCGTCTCTGGCCAGTTCCTTCATAACATCAAGAACCTCACCTACCATCTCGGGGTCGAGAGCGGAGGTCGGCTCATCAAAAAGCATTACCTCCGGTTCCATCATCAGTGCGCGGACAATGGCAACACGCTGTTTCTGGCCGCCGGATAGCTGTACGGGATAGGCATCGGCACGGTCGGAAAGGCCCACGCGCTCCAGAAGCTTTCTGGCCTTTTCCTCGGCTTCCTTCTGATCCATATGCTTTACCTTTACCGGTGCCAGCGTCATGTTGTCCAGAATGGTCATATGCGGGAAAAGATTGAAATGCTGGAAAACCATGCCCATTTTCTGACGGTGCTTGTCGATATCGAGCTTAACGGTCTTGCCTTCCTCGTTTTTTACCTTTTTCTGGGTAATATCCACCCCGTCAAAGACGATACTTCCGCCGGTAGGCTGTTCCATCAGATTGAGGCTCCGTAAAAACGTGGACTTTCCGGAACCGGAAGGCCCGATGATCACCATGACATCGCCTTTGTTGATATCAACACTGATGCCGTCCAGCGCTTTGATGACACCGTTTTTATAATGTTTTTTCAGATCCGTAACTTTGATCAGGCTGTCCTGCATACGCTACCTCTTTCCTGTATTTCGGTCGTTTATCACACAGTTATACAATTATACACTTCTTTATCCCTGTGTCAAGTGCGTGAAATTTTTATTCCGATGAAAAATATATTTATTCCCGATATCGTTCTTCTCAGAAATTCAGGCACGCTCTGTCTTTCGTATACGGACGCACAAAGGTATTGGCCACGGCCTGATGAGCCTCGTGGGCACCGTAGGAAATGATGTCTTCCGCTTTTTCGTGCGTTGTCACAAGCGCCATCTCACGGTTTGAACCCGGCAGCGGCTCGGTGATAAAGGAAGCAGTCAGAAGTCCGGGGACCTTACCCGCGAGCGCTTCGAGGTTTTCCTTCATGGCGGCCTTCAGGGCTGCCTTCTCTTCTTCTCTGATCTCATCCTTAAAATTCCATGCAACTACATGTGTAACCATATATTTCCTCTTTTCTATCTGAAAGATTCCTCGCTGGTGCCCGGAATGACCGTTTTTATTCATCATCGAGTTTAAGAACCGCCATGAATGCGCTCTGGGGAATATCCACATTGCCGAAGGTGCGCATCCGCTTCTTTCCTTCCTTCTGCTTTTCCAGAAGTTTCTTCTTTCGTGAGATATCGCCGCCGTAACATTTGGCAAGAACGTCTTTCCGGAGCGCCTTTACCGTTTCCCGGGCGATGATCTTACTGTTGACGGCTGCCTGGATCGGGATCTCAAAGAGCTGCCTCGGGATCTCATCCTTGAGCTTTTCGCACATCTTGCGGCCGCGCTCATAGGCGGAATCCGCAAAGACGATGAACGACAGGGCATCCACCTCCTCGTGATTGACGAGAATATCCAGTTTCACAAGCTTGCTCTGCCGGTATCCGAGCAGCTCATAGTCAAATGAAGCATACCCGCGGGAACGGGACTTCAGTGCATCGAAGAAATCATAAATGATCTCGTTTAAGGGCATCTCATAATGGAGCAGCACTCTCGTATCCTCCATGTATTCCATGCCGGTATAAAGTCCCCGCCGTTCCTGGCAGAGTTTCATGATGGAACCGGTATACTCCGTGGAGACCATGATCTCGGCCTTTACGATAGGTTCCTCCATGAAATCAATGAGAGACGGATCCGGAAGATTCGTCGGATTTGTCAGGTCGATGCATTCTCCCGTGATCGTATGTACTTTATAAATAACGCTGGGCGCCGTTGTTACGAGATCCAGATTGAATTCCCGTTCCAGACGCTCCTCGATAATGTCCAGATGAAGAAGCCCTAAGAATCCGCAGCGGAACCCGAAACCGAGGGCCACGGACGTCTCCGGTTCATAGAAGAGGGAAGCATCATTGAGCTTCATCTTTTCGAGAGCGTCCCTCAGCTCCGGATACTTTGCATTATCCTGCGGATACATGCCGCAGTATACCATCGGCGTCACATCCTTGTAGCCGGGAAGCGGTTCCGATGCCGGGTTCTCCGCGCCGGTCACGGTATCTCCGACTCTCGTGGTGGCGATATTCTTGATGCTCGCACAGATATATCCCACCTCGCCGGCCCGGAGCATTTCCTGCGGGAAATACTCCCCTGCTCCCATCACGCCGAGTTCGGTCACTTCATATTCCGCCCCGGAAGCCATCATCCGGATCGGCATGCCTTTCCGGACCGTTCCCTCTTTGATCCGGCAGAATACGATAACCCCTTTATACGAATCGTAGACAGAGTCAAAGATCAGAGCACGAAGCGGAGCATCCGGGTCTCCGTCCGGAGCAGGGATCTTATGCACGATCATTTCGAGCACGTCTTCCACATGGAGGCCCGTCTTTGCGGAGATTCTCGGAGCATCCTGTGCCTCCAGACCGATCACGTCCTCGATTTCCGAAGCCACCCGGTCGGGATCCGCACTCGGGAGATCGATCTTGTTGATTACCGGACACACCTCAAGATCATGATCCAGCGCCAGATAGACATTGGCCAGCGTCTGGGCCTCAATTCCCTGGGCGGCATCCACAACGAGCACGGCACCGTCACAGGCAGCCAGACTTCTCGATACCTCGTAGTTAAAATCCACATGGCCGGGGGTATCGATCAGATTGAAGATATATTCATTCCCGTCCTTCGCTTTATATACGGTCCGCACCGTCTGCGCCTTGATCGTGATTCCGCGCTCTCTCTCCAGATCCATGTTGTCAAGGACCTGGTCCTGCATCTCCCTGGTGGTCAGAAGGCCGGTCATCTCAATGATGCGGTCGGCAAGCGTTGATTTTCCGTGATCAATATGGGCGATAATACTGAAATTTCTGATTTTTGACTGATCGTAACTCATTTCTACCTGTAAAGACAATAAAAGCCCCCGGGCGGGTTATTCCCGGGGACTCATGATTTTATCATTAGTTCATTGCTGCAACTGCCTTTGAAAGTCTTGAGATCTTTCTTGAAGCTGTGTTGTCGTGATAAACGCCTTTTGCGGAAGCCTTCTCGATCTCAGAGATTGCTGCTCTTAAAGCTTCTTCTGCTGCTTTCTTATCACCTGCCTCGATGGTTGCCTGAACCTTCTTAACGTAAGTCTTAACCTTTGATCTGATTGCCTTGTTGCGCTCTGTACGAACTTCTGTTACAAGGATTCTCTTCTTTGCAGATTTAATGTTTGCCATTCCGAATACACCTCCTTCTTCTGATAATAAGATGTTTCCACTAATCCGGACACGGACAGCTTGGTGTAAACATACTTTGCTATTCTAATATTCCAGTCTTCCTTTGTCAAGAAGAAATTTTATTTTTTGTAACTATTCAGAGCCATATGGTTTGATCAGACGCATGCTTGCATGCAGGCTGATCAGGCCATAGGGCGGTGTCACCACATGAACAATCCGCTCGCGCAGCGAGCTTTGAAGCGCGTAAGCGCGGGATTGTGAATGGGGTACTGAATAGTTACGACTTCTTATACCAATCGATCACGCGGAGGCTTCTGTCGGTCTTATTGAGCGGCTCGGTCTCTCCGTTTTCGTTGATGCAGACGATATTTTCGACACGCATGCCGAACTTTCCGGGAAGATATACACCGGGCTCGATGGAGAAGCACATTCCCTTCTCCAGCACTCTGTCGTTGATCTGATTGATGTAGGGTCCTTCATGAACGGAATATCCGATGCCGTGGCCGACCCGGTTGACTAAGGTATATGCAAGGCCCTTCTCGTCAAGAACCTCTCTGGATTTCTTATCGATATCCGGGATGTAAGCTCCCTCCTTCGCTGCCTCCTGAGCCGCCAGCTGGGAACGGTTCACAAGATCATAGATTTCCCGCTGTTCCTCTGTCACGCTGCCCACAAACACGGTCCGGCTGGTATCACTCATGAGCTCCTTATAATGGCAGCCCCAGTCCATGACGATGCAGTCGCCTTCCTCAATCACACCGTCATAACTCTCGTAATGGGGATAGCTGGAGTTCGGTCCGCTCGCCACGATGCAGTCAAAGCCGTAGCCCCCCTGCTTTGCCATGATGTCCAGCATAAAGTCCCGGATATCCGCCTCTTTGATGCCGGGGCGAATGAAGCCGCAGACCGCATCGTAGCAGGAGTCGGCGATTTCAGCGCTCTTCCGCATGATATCAAGTTCTTCATGGCTCTTTTGGATCCTGACCTCCTCAATGAGCGGCTTGCCGTTCGTGAAGGTGATCCGGGTGTTCCCTGCGATGTCCAGAATATTAAAGGCCTGGGTGGTGGAATTGACGCCTACTCTGAGGCCGTCCATTCCCTGCTCCTTTAAGATCTCGTAGACCTTCGGCATTCCCTCGTTATCATGCCATACGTAAATCGGGCAGGCGCCCTCAAGGCCTGCGGTAAGCTCTCCCTCATACAGGATATTGCAGAGGTAGAACATCGACCCGTCCTTCTTCACAAAAAGTCCCTGGAAACGTTCGCACTGCATGGGGGAAAAGCCGGTAAAGAAGGTAAGGTCCTCGCCCGGGCAGATCAGCACTGCATCCGTATCCATCATATCAACTAATTTTTTTATATATGCGTCTCTCATGGATCATCCTCCGATTCTTGATCTTTCTTCGTATTCTACTCCTTTTTTCCGGGGTTTTAAAGCACAGATAATAATTTTCTGATGAAAAATGGGGGATTATGGTGTATACTCTGCTTGCAGTCTTTCGAAGCGAGAGGAAGCCATGAAAAACCTGAACCTGATCTGCGGTGATGAAGAATATCTGAAAACCGAAAAGAAAAAAGAGCTTCTCCGGGCACTGGGCGCCGAGGGAAGCCCTGATTTTAATTCCTATACCGGGAAGGATACCGATTTCTATGAAGTAACGGATCTTCTGGAGACCGTTCCCCTTTTCGGCGGGAACCGCGTGATCTTTCTGGATTCCACCGGGCTTTTTAAGGGAAACTGTGATGAAGTGATCCTGGAGCGGCTTAAGAATGTCCCGGATTTTGCCTTCCTCATTTTCTGCGAAACGGAAACGGACGGAAACAATAAGCTCTATAAGCTCCTTCAGTCAAAAGGGGAAGTGTTCCGTTTCACTCAGGCGGACTCCGTCAAAAACTACCGGGAGGCTGCCGCGGTGAAAGGGGATATCAAGGTCTGGATCCGGGACTATCTGAAGGCGGCCGGGTGTACGATCGACCGTGACGCCGTGGAAGCTCTGACCGACCTTTCCGGATTCAATATGCTGAATCTGGAGACGGAGCTGGAGAAACTGATCTCCTATTCCGGCGGCCGGATTTCCAGAAAACACATCGATGACATCTGTTCAAAAACCGTTTCCGATAAGGTATTTGACATGATGGATATGAAGCTTTCCGGAAATACCCGCGGAGCTCTTCTGCTCTTTGAAGATATGCTTGCCATCAAGATCGAGCCGATGCGCATCATCTATATGCTTTCCCGCCAGTTTAATCAGGTCTTTCTCATAAAGGATATGGACTCCCGGCGCATCCCCGATCCGGAAATCCTGACGCGCCTTGGCATCAAAGACTGGCAGTTAAGGAAACTCCGCGACAAATCCCGCGGTTCCTCCCTCTCTGACATGCGGTACCTTCTGGAGCTTTGTGTGGAGATGGAGACAAAGATCAAAACAGGCGACATCACAGACCGCCTTGCCTGCGAGATCATCCTCTGTTCCTAAAAAGGAGAGACGAACCGTCTCTCCCTTTTCTTATTCTTCTGTTTTTTCGAGCCGCCCGCGGATCCAGTCCGAAAGGTCCGAAAAAAGTGTTTCTCTTACGCTCTCATTGATCAGTTCATGCCGTGCACCCGGATACATCAAAAGGGTGACATCCTTCATTCCAAGCCTCTTAAGCTGAGCCTTCACAAATGCCGGCCCCTTCCCGTAATCTCCGACAGGGTCCATCGTTCCGGAAACCAGAAGAACCGGGAGTTCTGCCGGCATATTTCTCAGATAGCTTTCCTTCGAGAGAAGGCCGATGGACGTAAACATGTTATAAAATCCGTTCAGGGTAAATACGAAGCCGCACAGCGGATCCCCGTTGTACTTCCGGATGATTTCCGGATCCGCCGTGAGCCATTCAAATCCGCCCTTTTCTCCGAATCTTTCATTATACTTTCCGAAAGCAAGTCCGTTTACGAAGGCTGACCGGTGTTTCCATCCTTTTCCGAGAGCGATGCCCCGGCACAGAGCCCTGGCAACGGCCATCAGCACACCGCTCTGATGCCCGGTACCGGCCAGTATGGCTCCGCTAAGCCGGTCTCCGGAAACCGCCATATACTGCCTTGCCAGGAAAGAGCCCATAGAATGGCCGAAGAGGAAGACCGGAACCGACGGAAACCTCTCCACCGTGATCTTTCGCAGTTCTTCCATATCAGAAAGGAGACACCCGTTCCCGTCCTTTTCCGCAAAGTACCCCCGTTCCGACAGATCTTTTATACTCTGTCCGTGACCAAGATGGTCGTTGCCGGTGACGAGGATTCCCTCTTTTGTCAGAGCGTCTGCCAGTATCTCATACCGGTCGATATATTCTGCCATTCCGTGTGCAAGGAGGAGTACGGCTTTCACCGCTCCGTCCGGTTCCCATCGTACGGCATGGATCCGATGGATCCCGTCGGCGGACGGATAAAAGAACTCTGTTTTTGTCATGAATCTTCCCCCTTTGACTTTCCCTATCATCCGTTATTTCCTCCGGAATGTCAATAAATTTCTTGACTATTTTTCCGGCCGGTGATATTTTACTTACATCTTCAATCTGGTTCGGGGCATTTCATAAGCCGTAAGCTCCCTGAGTCAGACCATACAGGTTTCGGGTCTGCCGCACATTTTTTGTGCCGCAGGCTCTGATTGTGTTATGTTCTGAAAGGAGCGGCTTATGTTTGCAAAAATCAACTGTGCGGGGCTTTCCGGCATCGAGGGATATCCTGTCGAAGTGGAAAGCAACACCACCAACGGTGTCCCCGCCTATGCCATCGTGGGAGATCTCTCTCCCGAAACCCGGGAAGCCGAAGTACGGGTATGGAATGCGATGAAAAGCTCGGGCTTCGATCCCGACCCCCGGAAAACAACGGTCAATCTTTCCCCCGCTGATACCAAAAAAGACGGAACCGCCTACGACCTGGCCATTGGCATCTCCACGCTCGCATCGTACGGAATGATCCGTCTGGAAAAGTTAAAAAAGACGGCGTTCTTCGGAGAGCTGAGCCTGTCCGGCGAATTAAAACCGGTCAGGGGAATGCTCCCCTTATGTTTCTGTGTCCGGAAACAGGGCATCGACACCGTGGTCGTTCCCTTTGTAAACGCCGCAGAGGCATCCCTGGTGCCGGGTCTTACGGTCTACGGCTGCCGGAGTCTTTCGGAAGCTTTCCGGATTGCCGAAGGGGACGAATCCATGATGTCCGACTGCCTTTATGACCCCGGAAAGCAGGAAACCCCGGAAAATGAAACCGCGGATCCGGGAATCGACTTTTCCGATGTCCGCGGCCAGGAGTATCTGAAACGTGCCGCCATGATTGCTGTCTGCGGGCGTCACAATATTCTGTTCTCAGGCCCCGCCGGAACCGGAAAAACCATGATTGCCCGGCGGATGCCGACGATCATGCCGGAACTCTCCCGCGACGAAGACATTGAAATCTCAAAAATCTACAGTATCTGCGGACTTCTCCATAATGGAAAACCTCTTCTTTCCGCACGGCCTTTCCGTGCGCCCCATCACGGGATCAGCCAGGCTGCTTTTGCCGGCGGGGGAACCAATGTGCTTCCCGGAGAAATGTCTTTAGCTTCGTCCGGCATTCTTTTCCTCGATGAGCTCCCCCTTTTCCCGAGAGCCGTTCTGGAGACCATGCGGCAGCCCATGGAAGAAAGGCTCATTACCGTATCGCGCGTCAAAGGATCCTTTACCTATCCGGCTGATTTTCAGCTGGTGGCGGCCATGAACAACTGCGCCTGCGGATTTTATCCCGACCGGAAGAAATGTACCTGTTCACCGGCACAGATCAAAGCCTATAACGGCAGGCTCTCAAAGCCTCTTCTGGAGCGGATCGACATCTGCGCCGAAGCCAGGCCCTTAAGTTTTGAAGAGTTTTCTAAAAAGCCGCGGGAGCAGGGGCCTCTTCCCACCTCCGCCGAGATCCGGAAAAAGGTGGAACTTGTCTATGCGGTACAGGCGGAACGCTTCCGGGAGGAAAAGTCTATTCTCTTTAATTCCCGCATGGGTGTCCGTGAAATCGAAAAGTACTGCAGACTCCGGCCCGCGGAAGAGAGCTTTATGAAAGAGGTCTTTGAAAAAAAGGAACTTTCGGGAAGAACCTATCATAAGATCCTGAAAGTCGCCCGCACGATTGCCGATATGGAAGGACTGCCGGAGATTGAGAAAGAACAGCTTTCGGAAGCCGTGGAACTCCGAAGCATCGAAGACAAACTGTTTGCCAGAGGAAGAAAGGAGATTTCTTATGCTAAGTGAAAAAGAGAGGGAGGCGCTTTTTATCCTGACGCGGATCCCGGGGATGTACCGGAACCGGATCATGCGAATGTACGAATATGCCGGATCATTTGCCGATGCCCTTTCCGTATCCGAATCGGAATACAGGGCCAAAGGGATCTTCCTTCGGCAGAAGGACCCGGAAGTCTATGAAGCCTGCCGCCGGGACAGAACTTTTCTTGACGACTCGCTCTCCCGATATCATGGACTTTCGGATACCGGGATCCGGATGATTGATTTCACGGAAAGCTCCATGCCGGCGCGGCTCTCTTCCATTCCGGATCCGCCTGCTGCCATTTTTGTGCGCGGAGCTCTTCCGGATGACAATGTCCCCTCCGCTTCCATCATCGGCTCCCGGAACTGCAGCACCTACGGCAGCGATGCCGCCCTGTATTTCGGAAGGGAGCTCGCAAAGGCCGGTGTGCAGATCGTGAGCGGCATGGCCATGGGAATTGATTCCCGCAGTCTCGCCGGTGCCTTGGAAGGGGGCAGGAAAGGATTTGCGGTGCTCGGAAGCGGCGTGGATGTCTGTTATCCGCGCTCGGAACGGCCGATCTACCGGGAGATGTCCCGGGGATCGGGCGGTGTGATCTCAGAGTTTACACCGGATGCAGAACCGGTCGGATACCATTTTGTTCTGCGAAACCGGCTGATATCAGCCCTCGGTGATGTTCTCCTCGTGATTGAAGCCGCGGAAAAAAGCGGCACCGCCATTACGGTGGGGAATGCTCTGGAACAGGGAAAAGACGTATTTGCCCTTCCGGGCCGCATCACGGACCCCTTGGGCCGCGGCTGCAATAAGCTCTTAAAAGACGGCGCTTTTCCGCTCACAGAGCCCTCCGACGTCCTCTCCTACCTTGGCATGGACACAAGCGGTGCTCAGAAAACGATGAAAGAAAAAGACCCGGCTCACCTTTCAGAGGAGGAAAGAGCAATCCTCGGGGTCATGGGGCCGGACGGAATGCATGTGGAAGATATCGCCGCACTGGCAAAAAAGGACCTCGGACACACGGTCCATCTTCTTTCCTCGCTGGAGCTTTCCGGGTACGTCCGTTCCCACGGCAGCGCCTATTATTCCAAAGTTTACCGGTAAAAAAACAGGAGCCTAAAAAGGCTCCCGGAAGATTTTTCGAAAGACGCCCGGAATCCCGGCACGGAAAGTCCCGCGTCCCGGCAGCGTGAGCTCAAAGGAATGGAGCATCTGATGCCGAACTCCGAGGCTTTTCAGTTTTTTAAGGATCTGCTCCTTCATCTCCCCTTTCGGAAGAAGGGGATCATCCTCCGGCAGGGTATATTTCGGGTCTCCCAGGACCGGAAGCCCTGCCGCTTTGAGATGTGCGCGGATCTGATGGGTTTTTCCTGTCATCAGACGGACCCGGAGAAGCGTTACCGGAAACCCGCAGATCTCGGCATGAGATAACGGTTCATAGATAGTCAGGATCTCTTTCCCCGGGGATGTCTTTCCTGTTTCCACAGTCACCTGATTTTCCTTTGCATCTTTCACGAGTGTCCCTGAAAGGGTCCCCGGTTTTCTTACGTCTCCGAAAACCGCCGCCAGATAGATCTTGGCAAGATCCCGTTTCTGAAAACAGTCATTCAGTTCTCTGGCTCCGCGGTAGTTTTTGGCAAACGTGATCAGTCCCGTTGTATTCCTGTCAAGCCGGTTGCACACAGAAGGCGTAAAGGCGGGAGAAGAACCGCCGGCATAGGAAAGAAGGACTTCGTTTAAGCTTACGTCCTCCGGCTTTGATTTCTGGCTCAGAACGCCGGCTTTTTTGTCAGCGATCAGAATGTCTTCGTCCTCATAGATAATGGTGCAGTACGGCGTCAGAGAAGCTCTGTCTCCGCCTTTTTCCGGGCGGGAAGAGTGAGACTCCTGCGGTCTCCCGCCGAGATCCCGAAACTGACCATCGGGAAAACGGAACAGTACCTCATCCCCCTCCGAAAGGATCTCGGTTCCCAGGGCTTTTTTTCCGTTGAGCCGGATATCCTTATTCCGAAGCGCCCTGTACAGAAAGCTTTTCGGCGCCAGAGTGAGGATCCTTCCGATATATTTGGAAAGACACAGGCCGCTGTCTTTTTTTTCAACCGTATACAGATTCATGATACCGTAAGTTCCGAAAAATCATAAATAAACAGATCGGCCATTTTTCTTTTTTCGGCCTCCTTGTTTCTCGAAAAACTGTCATCCACCGCCACGGTAAAAAAGCCGGCAGCTTTTGCCGCAAGAATTCCCGCCGGAAGATCTTCAAACGCGAGACATTCAGGCGGATTTACACCGAGCCTCTCCGCCGCCCGAAGATAGACATCCGGGGCCGGTTTTCCCTTTCCGCATTCCCCTGTCGTGACGATCGTGTCAAAGAAACGGGCAATTCCTCTTTTTTCAAAGCAGGGCACAATGATATCCATGGCCGTGCTGGTCGCCACCCCGATCTTAAGGCCCCTGTCCCGAAGGAAGGAAAGAAACTCACACACATGGGGTTTCAGCCGGAGCTCATAAAGGTATTTCGTGACGGACATTTCCACCCAGTCCTGAATCATTTCCTCATCCGTGCGCGGAATCCCGTAGTTTTCCCTGAAATAAACGGCCATTTCACCAGGGCTCATTCCTTCAATTTCATCATGAAGAAACGGTCCGGGCTCATGGCCGTACCTCGAAAGATATTCGACATCAATTTCCGACCACATGTTCATGGAATCAATGATCGTGCCGTCAAAGTCGAATACCGCCGCCTGATAATTCAAAATATTCATCAGGATTTACTGTTCTCCGGGTTCCTCTTGCACAGAAAGGGAAGCGCTTAACTGTTTGCGGTTTTCCATGCAGGTCTCATAAATCGACTGCATGTTCTTGGCAAACTCCTCAAAACGCTTCTGCTCTTCGCTGATCGCACCGCCCGCAATATTCTGAACAGCCTCCAGAATAGAATCCGTATAGCTGATCGCGCCTGTCCGGATGCCCGCAGCATCATTGTAGGCTTCGTCCAGAATAGAATCCGCCTGCTTTCTGGCTTCCTCCACGATTTCGTTGGCCTTCTGATAAGCCAGCTGCATCACTTCGTGATCACTCACCAGTTCATCGATCTGGCTTCTGGCATCGGAGATCATTCCCTGGGCCTGATTTCTGGCATCCTGCAGGATCGCATCCTGCTGGTTCACGATCTTCTGATACTTTTTGATCTCGTCCGGAACTCTCATCTTCAGCTCAACCAGAAACTCTTCCATCTCTTCCTTGTTGACGATGATGTTGGTGCTGGAAAAGGTCTGGAACTTGCAGCCGTCAATATAATCTTCAATTTCTGCGATGATCTGTTCTATTCTGCTCACTTTTTTGTCTCCATCAGTTTTTCTTTGATTTTATTTTCTACGAAGGACGGCACATACGCGCTGAGTTCGCCTCCGTAATAAGCGATTTCTTTTGCATGACTGGAATTCACGAAACTGAGTGCGGGATCCGAAAGCAGAAACACCGTATCCAGATCCGGCCTCATGGCACGGTTCCCGTTGGCCAGCACCGACTCATAGGAAAGGTCATCAGCTGACCGGATTCCCCGGAGAATCACGGAGGCACCCTCCTGCCGGGCAAAATCCACCGAAAGCCCCGAGAAAGAGGTGACTCTTACATTCGGAAGATTGGGAAACGCCTCCCGGAGCATCTCCTCCCTTTCCTCCACGGAAAACATGGGGGTCTTGGAAGCGTTTCTGAGAACGCCGACGATAAGCTCCTCAAACATTCCGGAAGCCCTTTTCACGATATCGATATGCCCAAGGGTGACAGGATCAAAGCTGCCGGTATACACGGCCTTCATGAATCCGCCTTTCTGATAAACACATGCTGCTGGTTTTTATAAATCTTTACCCGGTAAATGAGAAGACCGTTCTCTCCGCACACTTCCTCAAGTTCCCTCATGGACTCCCCGGACATGGACATCTCGAGAACGAGAAGATCGCAGCCGCGGAAAAGCCCGTCGCGGGAAAGCCTTTCGATCAGCGGATATTCCATTCCCTTATCATACGGCGGATCCAGAAAATAAACCGTATCCGTATCATCGGAAATAAAGGACCGGACCTTCGGAAGCGCCGAGAGCGCCTCGGCACGAAGGATGTGCGCCCTGTCCGTAAACCGGCATTTCGTCACATTTTTGGTGATGCAGTCCACTGCCTCTTTCCCGTGATCGATAAAGAGGGCTTTTTCGGCCCCCCGGGACAGTGCTTCGATTCCAAGCGCTCCGCTCCCTGAAAAGAAGTCAACAACCACGCTGCCCGGAATATCCTCCTGCAGAATGTTGAACAGGGTCTCTTTAATTTTGTCAGTTGTAGGTCTGGTATCGTTTCCCGAAGGTGTCAGAAGCGGTATCGACCTCGCCGTTCCCGCAATTACTCTCATAAGGTTATAGTATACCCTTTATCCATGTACTTATCAAGTCTGCGTCTTATTACATTATTCTTATCAAAGCTTAAAGAAGGATCCTCTCCGAGGACTTCCGAAACCGCCTGTTTGGAAAGTGACAGGATCTCCCGGTCACCATAGATATCCGCAAGATGAAAAACCATCTCCCCGGACTGCCTGACGCCGAAAAGGTCTCCGGGGCCCCGGAGTCTTAAGTCCTCCTCTGCGATATGAAATCCGTCATTTGAAGAACGGACGATTTCCAGACGTTCGGCTGCCTTTTCCGTTCCGGAAGTATTGACCAGAATACAGTAAGACTGCTCTTTTCCCCGGCCGACGCGGCCCCTCAGCTGATGAAGCTGGCTGAGGCCGCACCGTTCCGCATTTTCAATCATCATCACAGTGGCATTCGGTACATCCACTCCCACTTCCACCACGGTTGTGGAAACCAGTACATCGATCAGTCCGTCTTTCATGCGTGTCATGATACCGTCTTTTTCCTCGGATTTCATGCGGCCATGCAGCATCCCGATCCGCACTTCCGGAGGAAAGATCTTCCGGATTTTTTCCGTGTACTCCGTAACGTTTTCCATTTCCCCGGAGGTATTCTCTGCCTTCTGTCCGGTTTCGGGATCCATAGCCTCCCCGGCTTCATTCTCGACAGCCGGGCAGATGATATAGGCCTGCCGTCCCTTCTTTACCTCTCCATAGATAAACTTATACGCCCGCATCCGGTACCCCGGATCCACCACACAGTTTTTGATCGGGATCCTTCCTTCCGGGAGTACATCGATCACGGAAATGTCAAGATCGCCGTACAGGATGATTGCGAGGGTTCTCGGAATGGGAGTTGCGCTCATCACGAGGACATGGGGAAGAGAGCCTTTTTTTGAAAGGGCCTCCCGCTGTCCCACACCAAACCGGTGCTGCTCATCCGTCACCACGAGCGCCAGATTGTCAAACTCACATTTTTCCTGAAACAGCGCATGCGTCCCGATGATAATGTCCGCTTTATGGCTTCGGATCGTTTCATAGGTCTTTTCCTTTTCGGAAGGCGTCTGTGAACCGGTAAGAAGGACCGCCGTAAGCGGCAGTCCGCCTTTTTCAAGGAACCCGGTGATATTTTCGTAATGCTGCCTTGCGAGCACCTCTGTGGGAGCCATGATGGCGGCCTGGTATCCGGAAAGCGCGGTATGGAACATCGCGAGAACGGCTACGATCGTCTTGCCGCTTCCGACATCCCCCTCGATCAGACGGTTCATCACGCTGCCGCTCTGCATATCGTGAATAATTTCTTTATAGGCATCCTGCTGCCCTTTCGTGAGGGAAAACGGAAGATCCGCAATAAACTTTATCATCCGGAAATCCGGACGGATCTTAAACGGGGAGACGCTCCGCTCGTTTCTTTCCCGCAAAAACGCGCCGGCGAGAAGAAACATAAAGAACTCGTCAAACACGATCCTTCTCTTCGCCGCAAAAAGTTCCGCGCGGGACCGGGGAAAATGGATCCGGATCAGCGCTTCCTTCTCCGGCAGCAGATCAAAATGCCCGAGGATCTCTTCCGGAAGGTACTCGACCTCCTCTGTGCCGTCCATGGTCCGAAGGCCCTCTGTCACCGCCTTCAGAAGGAGACTGTTGCTAAGGCCCTTTGAAAGCGGATAGACCGGCAGAAGTCTTCCTTCGAATTTTTCGTGATACTCCTCCGGCCGGTACATTTTCGGCTGGCTCATAAAAAGTCGGCCGTTTTTTTCACAGACTCTGCCGCGGTAGATATAGTGAGCCCCCGCCGTAAGATTCCTGAGGATATAGGGAAGATTGTACCACGAAAGCTGAAGCCGCCCGGTCATATCGGCCAGATGCGCATTGACGATTGCAAGCCCGTGAAAACGGTTGATAGAGGCATCTTTTGCAAGGATGCCTTCCACCGTGCAGACTTTTCCGCACTGCACTTCACAAAGCGGGCAGGGGACTTCGTAGGTCTCGTAATCCCGCGGGTAATAATAGATGAGATCCTCAACACTCAAAATGCCGAGACACTGTAGTGCCCCGGCAGTTTTTTCTCCTATTCCTTTGAGCTTTGTAAGTTCCAAATGATCACTCCACACTCACAAAGTAATAATAAACCGGCTGTCCTCCGGGCAGAAGGTCCACATCGATCCGCGGGTACCGTTCTCTGAGTTTTTCAATCAGAGATTCTGCCTCCTCCAAAGAAACATCCGCTCCGCGGTAGACGGAGATCAGTGACGTGTCCTCATCGGCCATTTTTTCGATCATCTGAAGCGTCACATTCTGAAGTCCCTCTCCGGCGGCATAGATATGCCCGTCACAGAGTCCCATAATGTCACCCTCACGGATTTCTTTCCCGTCAATCGTTGTTGTCCGGATGGCATAGGTGACCTCTCCGCTCTTTACGGTTCCGAGGGACTCCGTCATGGAGTTCGTATTGGACGTGATTCCCGATTCGGGATCATAATTCATCAAAGCCGTGATTCCCTGCACCACACTGGTGCTCGGGATCGTTACCACATGGAAGCTGCCGTCCGTACACTCTTCCGCCTGCCGGGAGGCCAGAATGATATTCTTATTGTTCGGAAGAACAAGGACATCTCTGGCTCTGACCTTTTTGCAGGCCGTAAGGATATCCTCGATGGAAGGATTCATCGTCTGCCCGCCGCCGATCACATAGTCGGCGCCAAGTTCCCGGAAGATGTCCGAAAGGCCGTCACCGGCACATACCGCCACACAGGCCACATCCCGGATCGGGGTGCTTTCCTCTGCTTTTTCCTTCCTGGCATTGATTTCCTTAAGCAGTCTCTCCTCGTGCTCCTCATGCAGATTGTCCACTTTCAGTCGGGAAAGCGAGCCGTAGATAAGTCCCTTTTCAAATACAAGCCCCGGGTGATTGGTATGAACATGGATCTTCACCACATCCTCATCCGAAACGCATACGAGACTGTCGCCGATTCCGGAAAGATAAGCCGTGAGTTCCTCATGATCCTTTTCGGTGAATTCCTTTTCCAGATTGATGATGCATTCCGTACAGTATCCGAACCGGATGTCATCGGTTGAGATATGCACATGCCCGGATTCCGTTTCCGGTTTTTCCCTCGTTTCGGAAACCGGAACGGCAACATCAACAGGTTCACCGCTCAGGGCGGAAACCGCGCCATGAACCGCCATCATAAGAGCCATTCCTCCGGAATCCACGACGCCGGCCTCTTTTAAAACCGGGAGCATCTCCGGCGTACGGGAAAGAACTTCGTCCCCATACTCACACACCTTCACTAAAAGATCATAAATATCGGTTGCCGTGGGAGCAAGCTCTTCGATTTTTTCACTCATTCCCCTGGCAACGGTGAGGATGGTTCCCTCTTTCGGTTTCATCACAGCCTTGTAGGCGGTATCGGTACCGCGCTTAAATCCTGCGGCAAGATCCTCCGGCCCGGCGGCAGGGAGTTCCCGGATTGCTTTGGTAAATCCCCGGAGAAGCTGGGAAAAGATCACGCCGGAATTTCCCCTCGCGCCCCGAAGCGTTCCCTGAGAGATTGCCTTGCAGACTCCCTCCATGGTCAGCGGAGCCGCCTCCACCTCCCTAAGAGCTGCCCCAAGTGTCATGGATACATTGGTTCCGGTATCTCCGTCGGGGACCGGAAAAACATTCAGTTCATTGATATACTCTTTATTCTTTTCTACATTTGCACACGCTGCCATGAAACAGTTTTTAAGGAGTTCCGGCCCGGCTATTTTTTCGTACACTCTGGATCCTCCTTAATCTGTCGGCTTCACACCCTCAACAAATACGCCAATGTGTCTCAGGCGCATACCGGTGTAGCTTTCCATTTTATATTTTACATTCTCAACAAGATTCTGCGATACGGCCGTGATACTTACCCCGTATGCGACGATCACATGGAAAAAGATCGTGATCTCGCCGTCATCTACGGAAAGTTCGATTCCTTTCGCCAGCGAATCTCCGGTCAGCGTCTTGATCAGTCCGTCTTTTACACTCACCTTCGCCATGCCCACGATTCCGAAACATTCAAGGGCACACGAACCTGCCAGCTGCTTTAAGGCATCCGCTGATATGGTTGCATCACCGATTTTAATATTTCCTTTCATATACCGCCTCCTGTAACGAAAGGAGTATAACACAGGATTTGACATTTGAAAAGGGATGTTGTAAAATTGGGAACGCGTAGTGCTGATAAAAAAGCTGAAAAAACAGAAAAAACCACTTGCTTTTCTCTTCTGTTTCTGTTATTATATCACTTGCGCAAAAAATCAAAGTATTATGTAAGGAGGTGCGAATCATGGCAAAATGTTCTGTTTGTGGTAAGTCCGCACACTTTGGTAATAAGGTTTCTCATTCACATAGAAGATCAAACAAGATCTGGAAGCCCAATGTGAAGAAGGTCAATGTTCAGACCGAAGCCGGCAACAGAAGAATCTACGTTTGCACTGCTTGCTTACGTTCAGGCAATGTACAGAGAGCAGAGATCAAAACTGCTGCAGTTGCTGAATAATTCTTATATCAAAGTAAACTGGAATGACACCCTGACGGGTGGCATTTTTGTATCATCAGCTTTGTATCATCAACTTTGTTTTTATCAGCTTTTCCTGT
This sequence comes from Candidatus Avilachnospira sp., assembly GCA_045642005.1. Taxonomy (GTDB): domain Bacteria; phylum Bacillota; class Clostridia; order Lachnospirales; family Lachnospiraceae; genus Avilachnospira. The sequence continues at coordinate 1,055 of JAZUHZ010000149.1, read as the reverse complement.
TTATGAAAACCGGATCTCTTTCTCCTGCAGAAGCGCAACGAGGCCTTTATATAAATCCTTTTTCACCTTCCATTGACGTTGCTGCAGGCATCTCGTTCCGATAGAAGCCTGATAGTACCCGCCTCTCACATCTACGATTCCGGAGAACCAGGGTCCTTCCACGATATCCCGGTTCTGCTTCATTCGGTTTCTGAACTCTCCGTTGACCAGTTCCTCCATCCGGCCCATTTCCACGTCCAAAGGAATACTCAGCGTGATGAATACCGTGGAGTAATTATCGGTCAGATTAAGTACCGACACGATTCTTGAGTTATTGACCGTTTTGACCTCTCCGCCGGGGCTCTGGATCTTCGTAGTCCGAAGGCTGATCTGTTTTACAATTCCCGTAAAGCCTTCGACCGTGACGATGTCGCCCACTTTATATTCCCGTTCCATAATAATGAACATTCCTGCCAGCAGATCTCCGATCAGGCTGTTGGCTCCGAGTCCGAAGATTATCGTTACGATCCCCGCAGAGGTAATAACTGTTCCGGTCTGTACCCCGAAAAGATACATACTGTAGAAAAGAATGCCAAGGACGCCTGCATACTGTGCCACCGAAAGAATCAGACATGTTATTGTTTCCACATTCGGGCTCATCATCGGTGACAGCACATAGATCAGTTTTTTGCACAGGAAAATCGAGAGAGTGACCAGTAAAAGCAGATAAAGCGACAGTGTTCCCGAAAAGATATGGAAGCCGCGTTTCCACCCGGCCGAAAGAATGTAGGAAAACAGCCTGTTGCCGTCCGGATACAGATAGTTGAACAGAAGAAAAACAAGGATTCCTGTCATACAGATGTATTCCATGACACTTTCTATCAGTTTCACCCGGCCGGAAAGAGTACTGTAATCAGGCAGGACCTTCTCCACGCTCAACGGCCCTGATACTCCGGATAAGCTGTATTTCTGTTCCTCGGCTACCGGTTTCGTTTCTTTTTCCGTACAGATAAACCAGATCACCACAGCAAGGACCGATATCAGTCCGAGAATACCTGCTGTCAGAGTGAGCCGGG
>JAZUHZ010000148.1:0-13842 GCA_045642005.1 Candidatus Avilachnospira sp. | reverse complement strand
CGGGAAGTGATCCTCTCTTCCGGAGATTACGATTTTCCCTACCGGGAGGTACAGCTCATCATTCAGAAAGAATAACGGAAAACGAAAAAGAGCGGGCAGTGCCCGCGCTTTTTCGTTTCCGTTTCCGTTTTATCAGTTATTCTCTTTCGCACGTTTCTCCGCCATCTTCTCCAGGAACTCATCCCCGTAACCATAGTGTTCCACGACATAATCAAGGTCCTTGTCCCCGCGCCCGGAAAGCGTCACCATGCAGCTACAGGGTTTCCCGCCCGCTCTTGCGATCTTCATCGCATAGGCCAGCGCGTGCGAGCTCTCAATGGCCGGGATGATGCCCTCGGTACGGGAAAGCATAAACAATGCCTCCATGGCATCGTCATCGTCAATCGTCACATAGTGAACCCGCTTCTGGTCATGCAGATACGCATGTTCCGGTCCTACCGCCGGATAATCAAGACCACTGGCAACAGAATAGGCCGGTGCCGGCTCTCCGTCCTCATTAAAGAGGGCAATGGAATTAAACCCGTGCATCACGCCTTCCCGGCCGAAATTCACGCTGGCGGCATTGTCGCCGATCGCCGGTCCTCTTCCCAAAGGCTCCACGCCATAGATCTCCACCGGATCCGCAAGGAACGGGACAAAGGTTCCGATGGAGTTGGATCCGCCGCCGACACAGGCAATCACATTGTCCGGAAGGTGTCCGGTCTGCTCGAGGAACTGCGACCTTGCCTCATCCCCGACAACCTGCTGGAAATCACGTACCATCAGCGGGAACGGATGGGGACCTGCCGCGGTACCGATGCAGTAGATGGCATCCTTATACTCTTTCGAATACGCCACGAAAGCGGCATCCACAGCCTCTTTGAGCGTCTTTAATCCGTCGCTTACCGGGACAACCCTTGCGCCGAGCATTTTCATCCTGGTCACATTGGGCGCCTGTTTGGCAATATCGACCTCTCCCATATAGATATCGCACGCAAGACCAAAATACGCGGCCGCCGTCGCCAGCGCCACGCCGTGCTGGCCGGCGCCTGTTTCGGCGATCAGTTTCTTCTTGCCCATATATTTGGCCAGAAGTCCCTCTCCCATGCAGTGATTCAGCTTGTGGGCACCGGTATGGTTGAGGTCTTCTCTCTTTAAATAAATCTGCGTCTTTCCCAGCATATTGGAAAGGGTCTGGCAGTGGTATAACGGGGTGGGGCGTCCCTGGAAATCTCTCCGGATCCTCCGGAGTTCCGCGATAAACTGGGCAGACTGGGCAATGGTATAGTAGCCCTCCGCGTATTCGTTAAATGCCTTGATCAGTTCCGGGTCATCCAGATAGTTTCCGCCGTATTTTCCGAAATAACCATCAACGGTAGGGAATTCTTTTAAGTAACCGTCAAAATCTCTGTACTTGTTCATGATACTCCTCCTCAATCCTTGAAAGGCCGGAAACTTTTGCAGACTCGATTTACAAAAAAAGTCCCGGCAATATCTATTGCTGGGACAGGTTCTTTATCCTGCGGTGCCACCCGGCTTGATGTTTTCACATCCACTTACGCATGCAGTCACATGCCGGTTTTTGTTACGGAGTACCGCTCCGTCTCCCATAATCGCTTTCCGCTTTCTGTTCGCCCTCCGGAGTCCATTCAGTCTGAGGTTTCCTGCTGCACTCACACCGTAAGCAGCTCGCTCAAAGGAACTTACTCAAACCTACTTACTCTCCGTCAACGGTTTAGGTGAGAATACCACATTTCTCTCCGGTTTTCAAGCACTTATTCACAAACCTTCCGATTAGTGGATCACACGTACCCGGATCACACCGGGAAGTTCTTCGAGCGCCTTTTCCAGGCTGTCCGGAACCGACTCATTGAAGTCAAGGATTGTATAAGCGACATCTCCCCTGGCCTTGTTCACTAGATTTTCAATATTCAGATTCATGGAGGCGGCCTTCTCGGTGATCACGCCGAGCATACCGACCTTGTTCTTATGAAGGACCGTGATCCGGTCCCCTTCCGCCCGGGCAAAGGATACGTCCGGGAAGTTTACGGAATGCAGGGTATTGCCGTTTTCCAGATAATCTCTTGTCTGTCTGGCAGCCATCACGGCACAGTTTTCCTCCGCCTCGGGAGTCCCGGCGCCCAGATGGGGCGTGCAGACGACATCCTCTCTCTTGAGCTGGGCTTCTGTGGGGAAGTCCGTGGCAAAAGCCGTGATCTTTCCGGAATCCAGGGCATCACATACCGCCTCATTGTCCACCACGGGACCGCGCGCGTAGTTGATGAGATACACGCCGTCTTTCATTTTGGGAATTGCCTCCCGGCTGATCATTCCGCGGGTTTCCTGATTGAGCGGAGTATGGATCGTGATAAAATCGCACTCTCCCCAGAGTTCCTCCAGGTTTTCCACCATGCGGATATCCGATTTCAGTTCCAGCACCCGGTTGTGGCTGAGATAGGGATCATAACCGATGACTTCCATTCCGAGATCATTGCAGGAAAGTGCCACCCGGGAACCGACAGCGCCAAGACCGATCACGCCGATCGTCTTGCCCATGATCTCCGGTCCTTTGAAAACCTCTTTGCCGCTTTCCACGATCCCGCCGTACTGACTTTCATTGACCGGGAGTTCTTTCAGCCATTTGGTGGCTTTCTCCACGTTGCGGCAGGCCGTAAGCATGGCACAGATCACCAGTTCTTTCACCGCATTGGCATTTCCGCCCGGGGTATTAAACACGCAGATTCCGTTTTCCGTGCAGCGGTCCACCGGGATGGTGTTGAATCCCGCGCCCACCCGGGCAATGACCTTCAGGGAGGGGCCGAACTCCATATCATTTAACGGCGCACTCCGTACCAGAATGGCATCCGGATCCGCCTGAGTATCCGACACGTTATACCGTTCCGGTTTTAACTTTTTGAGTCCTGCTTCGGCTACTTTATTATATGTCAGTACATTAAACATGATTTCTCTCCTCAAATTCTTTCATAAATGCGGTTAATTTCTCCACAGCCTCAAGCGGCACCGCATTGTAAAGGGAGGCCCGCATTCCGCCGACCACCCGGTGTCCTTTCAGATTGACAAAACCCGCTTCCGCGGCCTCCCGGATGAATTTCTGATCAAGCTCTTTATTCCCTGTCACAAACGGGCAGTTCATCAGAGAACGCGAATTCTTCTCGACGGTTCCGTGGAACATCTCGCTCTGATCCAGGAAACTGTAGAAAAGCCCGGCCTTTTTCTGATTCATCTCATGGATCTTCTGAAGACCGCCCTGGGCCCGGAGCCACTTGAACACAAGTCCCGAGATATAAATCGCCCAGCAGTTCGGCGTATTGAAAAGGGAATCCGCCTTCGCCTGCACAGACCACCGCAGCATGGTCGGCACGGTTTCCGGAAGATCCTCACGGATGAGGTCTTCGCGGATAATGGAGACCACAAGACCGGCAGGGCCCGCATTTTTCTGTACGCCGGCGTAGATCACACCGTATTTTTCCACGGGGATCGGCTGCGACAGGAACATGGAGCTAACATCCGCTACAAGGGTTTTTCCCTTTGTATCCGGAAGGGTCTGGTACTGCGTCCCGAAAATCGTATTGTTCTGGCAGATATAGACATAGTCTGCGTCCGGATCCACAGGAAGATCCGTGCAGTCCGGGATATATGAGAAATTCCGGTCTGCGCTCGAAGCGATCCGGTTCACGCCGGTGTACCGCTCTGCCTCTTCCGCCGCCTTTTTCGCCCACTGACCGGTGACGATATAATCCGCTTTTCCGTTCCGGGTCAGGTTCATGGGCACCGCAGCAAACTGCTGCCAGCCGCCGCCCTGCAGGAAAAGAACTTTATAATTCTCCGGGATTCCCATCAGTTCCCGAAGATCCGCTTCCGCGGTATGAAGGATCTCTTCAAATTCCGGGGTACGATGGCTCATCTCCATCACACTCATCCCGGTTCCGTTATAGTTAAGCATCTCCTCTGCCGCTTTCCGGAGAACTTCCTCCGGAAGGCAGGCCGGACCTGCTGAAAAGTTATAAACCCGTTCCATTTTCTTTCCTCATAACATTCGGTATTTCATTGGCAATATCCCGTGCGAGCGTTCCGTGATCCCCGAAATGTGCCGCGGCAAGTTCTCCTGCCCGCCCGTGGATATAATCGGCACAGACAGCTCCCGCGAGCACATCCTCTTTAAGGACCGCCGTGACCCCGGCAATGACGCCTGTGAGGACATCCCCCGAGCCGGCTTTGGCCATTGCGGCGTGACCCGAATTATTGAGAAACACCTCGCCCTCCGGGGACGCGATCACCGTGACCGCATCCTTCAGGACGGTTACCACATTCTCTTTTCGGGAATAAGAAAGAGCCGTTTCCTCCGGATGCATCTTGATCTCTCCGATGCTCTTTCCGGTGAGGCGGCTCATCTCTCCCACATGCGGCGTGATGACGATATTCGTCTTCTCTCCGCCCGCAGGTCCCGGAAACCCAAGTCCCTCATCGGCTATAATATTCAGCGCGTCGGCATCGAAAAGAACGATTCGTTTCCGGGAAAGATCTGCCTTCAGAAGAAAATGCATGATTTCTCTGGCAAATCCTCCCGTGGAAAGCCCGGGACCTGCGATCACAGCATCGGCCCATGAAAGTGCTGCCCCCAGTGCCTCCTCGGAAAGAACGTCCTCCGGTGCCGACTCCAAAGATCGGAACCCGGAGCTCGTACTCGCGGAAAGCTGTACGCCCGAAGTATACATCGCCTCGGGAAGCAGCGTCTGAAGGATCGTTCGGTTACATTCCGGCCCGAAATAACGCACCATGCCGATTCCGGAACGAAAAGCCGCAAGCCCCGAAAGGAAGGCGGCTCCGGCCATTCCGAAAGAGCCCCCGATACAAAGGAGCTTCCCGTAATCGCCCTTCTGCGCCTCGAAATCCCGCGTAAAGAGCCGTTCTGTCCGGCTTTGATAAAAATCTCCGGTAAACAACTGATTTACACCTTCCGTTTTCTGTGTTAAGATACAAACGGATACCAGAGTGGCATCCGTTACATTTTAACCGCTGCAACCCGTTTTTTCAATACGTAATTTTCACAAACGAAAGGAATCCGTTATGACAAAAAAGGACAGGCTGCTGAAAAGTCTGGAAAATGTACGCAATTATATCCACGTGACCACGGAATTCATCCAGTACCTGCTGGCCTGCATCATCATCGTAGGAATCATTGTCCAGCTTTCCGGGCTGCCCTCTTCTCTTTCGGAGCTTTTCAAAACCGGAACGGAAGGCTTCCATGAATTCCTGGAATATGTAATCGACATGGTCATCGGAATTGAACTCATTCATCTCCTGTGCCATCCGAACCTGGATAACGTCGTGGAGGTTCTCCTGATTGCGATCACCCGCGAGACCGTTCTTTATACGGAAGGACCCTTAGCCATGCTGAGCGGGGTTGCCGCAATCGCGATTCTCTTTGCGATACGAAAATATCTCTTTATTGACAAGCTGGACCGTCACGATGAGGACTTTACGGAAGAGGAGCTTGCCGCCGAAAGGCTGAGAGTTGAAAATCAGAATAAGGCATAAATCCGCCATTCACCGTATTCCATAAAACGGACCCCAAAAATGGGGTCCGTTTTATCGTTTCTCATTCCGGATATGTAAAGCGCCGGTTCTTTATAAGTTCCTCCCGGTATCTGCCGATATAGTACTTTGCCATCGGCAGATTCTGTTCGGAATAATTTCCGCACTCCGCGGGTTTTGCTCCCGGGATCTCCCCTTCATAGGAGAGGATGAAATCACACATCCTAAGCACCGGCTCACAGGCCTCTTCCGGGGTCACATCCCCGGAAAGAAGAATATAGCATCCTGTCCGGCATCCCATGGGCCCGAAATAAACCACCCGGTCCCGGATCTCACTGTTCCGTAAATACGTGGCACCGAGATGTTCAATGGTGTGCAGCGCCGGCATATCCACGACCGGTTCCCGGTTCGGTGCCGTAAGCCGCATATCAAATGTCGTCACCGTCTCGGCTCCGATCCGGTCTTTTCTCGAGACATACAGTCCCGGAAGGAGCCTGAGATGATCGATGGTAAAACTTGCGATTTTCTCCATATCAGACCGTTTCCGCTTTCTTTGCTTCCGCTTCTTTTGCTGCCTTAAGCGCCGCCGCTTTTTCGGCTGCGGCCTTCTTCTGGGCTTCGATCTCCGCCTTAAGCCTTGCAATCGTTTCTCCGGCTTCCGCACTGAAAGGCCGGATCACGCCGCGCGGACACTTCGAGGCGCACGCGCCGCAGGCAGTACACTTTGCATAATCAATGACTGCCACATTATTGTCCATATGGATGGCATCTGACTTACACTGCTTTGTGCAAAGCCCGCATCCGATACATCCTGTTTCGCAGACAGCAGACACATCCTTGCCGCGGCTATGGCTCTGGCACATCACACGAAGCGGGGAATTGTCCGCCTCCACGAGGGTAATGATGTGTTGCGGGCAGGCTTTGATGCAGGCCTGGCAGGCGGTACACTTTGACGCGTCCACCCTGGCGATGCCGTCCACCAGATGGATCGCGTCAAATTTACATACGGAGACGCACTCTCCGTATCCCATGCAGCCGAAACCGCACCCCTTATCATCGAGACCCGGAACCACGGAAAGTGCGGCGCACTTTTTGATTCCGGTATACTCGTACTTCTTTTTTGTTTTGTCACAGGTACCGGAGCATCTGACAAATGCCACCTTCCGGGGACCGTCCTCGGCGGTCACCCCCATCACCTCTGCAATCTTGTCAGCGACGGGCTTTTGTCCGACGGGGCAGGCATTTACAGGCGCTTTTCCCTCATTAATAGCCTTGGCAAGGCCGTCACAGCCGGGATATCCGCAGCCGCCGCAGTTATTGCCGGGAAGGCACGCCCGAACGGCCGCTTCCCGTTCATCAATCTCCACTTTGAACTTCTCACCGAAAACACCCAGTCCGAGACCGACCACGATACCGGTAATGGCAACTACCGCTGCCGAAATAATGATCATAGAAACATTCATTTCCGTACCTCCTTACATCAGTCCGGAAAATCCGAAGAATGAAATCGACATCAGTGCCGCCGTCACCAGAACGATCGGAACTCCCTGCCAGGAATGCGGTACGTCATTTCCCTCGATATGCTCACGGATTCCTGCGAGGAGAATGATGGCAATGCAGTAACCAAGCGCTGTGGCAAATCCATTGACCACGGAGGTCAGGATGTCATACCCGTTCTTGGCGTTCGTGAGGGCCACGCCGAGCACCGCGCAGTTGGTGGTGATCAGAGGAAGATACACTCCGAGGGCGTTATAGAGAGAAAGCATGCACTTATGCATGAACATTTCAACGATCTGAACCAGCGCCGCAATCACAAGGATAAATACGATGGTCTTTAAGTATGTGATTCCGAGCGGTACAAGAATGTAATTATAGATCACCGAAGCCACCAATGAGGCCAGCGTGATCACGAATACCACGGCTCCGCCCATGCCGGCTGCCGTCTTTGTATCAGTGGAAACACCGACAAAGGAACAGATTCCGAGGAACTGGCTCAGGACAACATTCGAGACAAGGCAGGAACTGACAGCAACCACAATTAAATTCGCTAACATTTTTATGCCTCCTTTTCTGCCATATGCTTTGTTCCGAGACGGCACATGGTGCAGTTGCCGTCACACATTACATGATCGGGATCCTCGGCATCGCCGTTCGTGGCACACGGAAGCTTGAGCTTGTTCTGCAGTGCCGTCAGCATCGCATACACGATGAAAGCACCGGGGGCCAGAATGAAAATGGAGATGGGGGTGAAGCCTGCCGGCATGACCTTCATTCCAAAAATGGTGCCCGCACCGAGCACTTCACGGAACGCACCGATCAGCGTGAGAGCCACTGTGAAACCAAGTCCCATTCCGAGTCCATCAAAGGCCGAAAGAAGCGGTCCGTGGCTTAAGGCATAGGACTCGGCACGTCCTAAGATGATGCAGTTTACCACGATCAGCGGGATGAAGATACCGAGGGAATCGTAAAGATCCGGCGTAAAGGCCTCCATCAGCATGTCACACACTGTCACGAGAGACGCCACAATGACGATCTCGGCAGGAAGACGCACCTTCCCGGGAATGATATTCCGGAGGGCGGAAATCAGGATATTGGAAAGAATGAGAACCGCCGTTGCGGCCAGCCCCATTCCGATACCGTTGGTGGCCGAAGTGGAGACCGCAAGGGTCGGGCAGGTTCCGAGCACCAGGACGAAAAGAGGATTCTCCTTCCACAGTCCGTTATAAATCCGTTCAAAATATTTGTTCTCTTTCATGGGAGTTCCTCCTTTCTTATAAACAGTTATTGACAAAGTATACGGCGGCATTCAGCGCACCGGTAACGGCATTGGAGGTGAAGGTTGCACCGGAGATGGCCTGAATATCGCTCTCTCCCGCGGTTCCCGTTTTCTTTAAGGTAAGCGGAAGTGTTCCGTTCTTTCCGGGGAACTGGTCGCGGAATGCCGCGCCCTTGGCCTTCATACCGAGTCCCGGCGTCTCATTGATCGTGAGGAACCCAAGGCCGGTCACCTTTCCGTCGTTTGTGATGCCGACACTGATCTGTACGGCACCGCCATAACCTTCATTGGAGGTTGCGGTCACCAGGTGGCCGATCACGTTCCCTGCGCCGTCCACAGCCTCGAGACAGTCATCCACGGTCACTTTTCCGTAACCGAGATTTCCTACGGTTTCTGCGCTCGCAAGCGCTTTTTGTGTCAGTTCTTCCGAAGCACGGAAGGACTCTGCCTCCGGATATACCTCCCGATAGGTGGCATTGGCCTTTTCCGTCCGGACCGCTGCGATCAGCGGCTTTGTCACCTCATTGGTAAGCCCAAGGGCCACCCCGGCCACCAGCGTGATCAGACAGAGGATGACCGCATCCTTAATAATGGCTTTCATGTTCATCTTCTGCCTCCTTTCCCGAACGCAGCCGGCATGGTGTATTTCTCAATCAGCGGCACGAACAGGTTCGAAAGAATGATGGCATAGGAGGTTCCCTCCGGGGACGCGCCGAAGCAGCGGAACACACCGGTCAGAAGCCCGAGGAGCACGCCGTAGATAAGCTGTCCTTTCTTCGTGATGGGGCTGGTCACATAATCGGTTGCCATAAAGAAGGCGCCGAACAGGATTCCGCCGGAAAGAAGCTCATACAGTACATAGGTCCCTTCCGGTTTTCCGAAAATAAAGGCAAATACCGCATAGGTCAGAAGATAGGTTACCGGAATGCGGGGTGAAATGACTTTGCACACAATAAGGTAGATTCCGCCGACGAGGACGGCAAAAGCGCTGACCTCTCCGAGGGTTCCGGGAATATTTCCGAGGAAAAGCTGGGTAAGCGGATAGGAAGTGAGATCCCCCGCGCGGGCAGCGGCAAGGGGGGTAGCCCCCGTAAGCGCATCAAATCCGATCTTCGCCGAGGAGAAATCATTCATCAGTCCGGCGAAGGAGATCAGCAGGAAACATCTTGCCGCGAGGGCAGGATTCATGAAGTTCTGGCCGATGCCGCCGTACAGCTGTTTTACCACGATGATGGCGAACACACCGCCGAGCATCGGAATCCATACCGGAATCTCCGGAGGCATGTTGAGGGCAAGAATCATACCGGTCACAACCGCCGAAAGGTCTGTTACGGTCACGGGCTTTTTCATGAAGCGTTCCCAGAGATATTCGGAAAGGACACAGGAAAGGACCGTGCAGACGAGGATGAGAAGCGCTCTCATACCGAAATGCCAGACACTGAAGGCGCTCATCGGGAACATGGCCAGAATCACGTCGAGCATCAGATTCTGTGTATTGGTCTTGTTTCTGAAATGCGGTGATGAGGATACGTTACGTAATGCTGTCATTTATTTATCCTCCTTCTTCGCGGATTCTCTCGCGGCCTGGGCCTGCTGCTCTCTGAGCTTCTTCTCCTCCGCTTTGATCTTTCTCTGAATTCCCACGAGTTTTCTCATTTCCTTAAAGCTCTGTGTCAGCGGGCGTCTTGCCGGGCAGATATAGGAACAGGAGCCGCACTCCATGCATTCCATGCCGTTTAAGGCCTCGAACTTCGCAAGGTCGTGCCGGTCGGCCGCCTTGGCCATAAGGGAGGGAACTAAAAATTCCGGGCAAACCTCGACGCACCGCCCGCAGCGGATACAGGGAGTGGTCGGGTTTTCGGATACCTCATCATGCACAAAAGCGCAGATGGCGGAGCTGGGCTTTGTGACGGGAACATCCAGCTCAAAGAGTGCCTGTCCCATCATCGGTCCGCCGCAGATGTATTTTCCCGCATCCGTGATCCCGTCTTTTAAGCCGCCTGCGGCTTCCAGGATCCGCTGATAGGAAGATCCGAGACGTACCCGTACATTCGCCGGCGTCTTCACGGCATCTCCGGAAACCGTGATGACCTTCTGCATGAGAGGCGTGGAAAGAGCAACAGCATCATAGATTGCTGCTAACGTGGCCACATTGTCCACAATGCAACCGGCATCCGCCGGGAGCATGCTCGAATTGATGAACCGTCCGGTGCAGGCATTGATCAGCTGACGTTCACCGCCTTCCGGATATTTGGTCAGAAGTTCCTTCACCTCCACATTCGGCTCGGAGGCGCAGAGCTTTTTCATGGCTTCGATGGCCTTCGGCTTGTTGTTTTCGATTGCTATGATTCCCTTGGCCTGCGGGAACATGTTCATGCAGATCTTTAAGCCCTTAAGGACTTTTTCTCCCTCTTCGAGCATGAGACGGTAATCCGAAGTGAGCATGGGCTCGCATTCGGAACCATTGGCAATAAAATACTCGATGGCCTCGGGGTTCTTCGGCATCAGTTTGACATGGGTCGGGAAACCCGCGCCGCCGATTCCGACGATTCCGGCCTTTTTCACAATGTCAATGATTTCTTCCCTGGAAAGAGCCTCTGCGTCTCTTTCTTCCCCGACCCCCGGCACGGTTTCATAAAGGCCGTCGCTCGTAATGACAATACTCGGGACCGCGGTGCCGCCGGTCGTCATACGCGGCTGAATGATTTTTACGGTTCCTGACACCGACGAAAGCACGTTTGCCGAAACAAACCCGCCGGCTTCCGCAATGATCTGGCCGGCAAGGACACGATCGCCGACAGCTACCACCGGTTTCGCCGGTGCGCCGATTCCCTGCGACAGGGGGAAAACAAAGTCACCGTCAAAGGAAAGCTCCCGGATGGCGCAGTTCTCTGACAGTTCCTTTCCCTCGTAGGGATGCGTTCCGCCTTTAAAAGTAGCAAGGCTCATATAGAAAATACCCTCCTGAGAATAATGTTTGCACAGTTGTCCGAAAAAAACATATAAAATACACGGACTGTATTATCATAACACAAAAGTCATGTATTGGCTTGTTTATTATTAAACAAACATACTTTTTTTAAATACAATTTAAATACACTTTACCCCATAATCTGTGTGAAACATCTTCGATGTTTCACACAGATTATGAAAAGAGGCGTGAAACGTCGGAGATGTTTCACGCCTCTTTTTTCCGATTTACGTCAGTTCCGCTTTTCCGGTATACAGTTCATAATATCTTCCCTTCATGGCGAGAAGATCCTCATGCGTGCCCCGCTCAATGATCTGTCCCTGCTCCAGCACCATGATGGCATTGGAATCCCGTACCGTGGACAGACGATGGGCGATCACGAAGGTGGTCCTGTTCTGCATCAGGGCATCCATGCCCTGCTCGATGTGCTTCTCCGTTCGGGTATCCACCGAGGAGGTTGCCTCATCCAGCACCAGGACCGGCGCTTTGGAAACGGCCGCCCGTGCAATATTTAAGAGCTGACGCTGTCCCTGGGACAGGTTGGCCCCGTCACCTTCGATCACGGTCTGATAGCCGTCAGGAAGGCGACGGATAAAGGAATGGGCGGAAGCGGTTTTTGCCGCCTCGATCACCTCTTCATCCGTGGCATCCAGCCGGCCGTACCGGATATTCTCCATAATGGTTCCGGTAAAGAGGTGCGTATCCTGGAGAACCACGGCAATATTCTTCCGGAGTTCCTCCAGCCTGTAGTGCCTTACATCCACGCCGTCGATCGTGATCACGCCTTCCTGAATGTCATAGAAACGGTTGATCAGATTGGTGACAGTCGTCTTTCCGGCACCGGTCGAACCTACAAAAGCAATCTTCTGACCCGGATGGGCATAGAGATTGATGTCTTTAAGAATCGTTTTCTCCGGCACGTACCCGAAGTACACATGTTCAAATTTCACATCGCCCCTCATCGGAGCCGGTACATAGGCATCCGGATCATCCGCCGGCTCGGGAACTTCATCCATGACCGCAAACACACGTTCTGCACCGGCGAGTGCCGAAAGCACGGAAGTCATCTGGGTGGCCAGTTCATTGATGGGGCGTCCGAACTGACGGCTGTAATTTAAGAATCCCGCCAGGCCGCCGATGTCAAATCCCCGGAGTACACAGAGAAGCCCTGCCACCACCGAACAGCCCACATAAACCACCTGGTTAGAGGCATTGGAGACGGGTCCCATGAGTCCTCCGTAGAACAGGGCGTTCATCTGATTGGTCCGGAGCTTTTCGTTCAGAATGTCAAACTCCTCTATGGCAGTCTCCTCATGGTTAAATACCTTTACGACCTTCTGGCCCGTCACGGTCTCCTCCACAAATCCGTTCAGAGCGCCGAGAGACGCCTGCTGCCGGGAGAAATACTTTGCCGATGCCTTCGATACCTGCATCACGCCGAAAATCGAAAGCGGCGCCAGCACCAGGGTTACGATCGTCAGGATCCAGTTGGTGTACAGCATCAGGGCCAGAGTTCCGATCAGCGTGATCACCGCGGAAAATACACTGATGAGTGTGGAGGAAAGCATCATGCCGATGTTGTCCACATCGTTTGTGAAGCGGCTCATGATGTCTCCGCGCGGGTGCGTATCATAATACTTTACCGGCAGCTTCTGCAGCGCGTCGTTCAGATCCTTCCGCATACGCATCAGAGAATTCTGCCCGAGTTTTGTCAGAAGCCGTGACTGGAGATAGGTGCCCAGCGACCCGATCAGATAGATAAGAATCATGAGGGCCACGGCTCCGAGAAGTCCTTTCGCATCTCCTCTCGTCCCGTCTGTCGGTACAATATAGGTGTTGATGATCGGCCGAAGCATATAGGAGGCAACGAGGGTCGAAGCCGTTGTCAGAAGTGTGCAGACCACAGCGCCGATCATCCGTTTCTTTTCCAGGAGGACATACCGGAAGATCCGCCGGAGCGTTCCTTTGGAATCCTTCAGGTTTTTTGCGCCGTTTCTGTCTTCTGCCTGTCTGGCGCCCCGTTCTCCCGGACCTCTCCCGCCTTTTGCGACAAGCTTTCCGTAACGGCGTTCCAGGGAGGCTTCCAGTCTTTCGTGTCTATCCATGTCAGGCCTCCTTTCCTTCTGCAGAAAGTTCCTGCTGCAGGGCGGCATATTCCGCCTCGCTGTCGGCATCCATCTGTGAATAATAGATCTCGCGATATTCTTCTGAGACTTTCAGGAGTTCGCTGTGTGTTCCCTGCGCCACGATCTTTCCGTCATCCATGACAATGATCCGGTCGGCATCGCGGACCGAACCGATCCGCTGCGCAATGATCAGTTTGGTGGTGTCTTTTAAGGTGGTGGCAAAAGCCTCCCGGATTCGGGCCTCGGTTGCCGTATCAACTGCCGAAGTCGAGTCGTCGAGGATCAGGATCTTCGGCTTTTTGAGAAGTGCCCTGGCGATACAGAGACGCTGCTTCTGACCGCCGGAGACGTTGGTTCCGCCCTGTTCGATCTTGTAGTCATAGCCGCCGGAAAAAGCGGAAACAAACTGATCGGCCTGGGCGTATTCGGCAAAG
>JAZUHZ010000147.1:0-2583 GCA_045642005.1 Candidatus Avilachnospira sp. | reverse complement strand
GATGTTTCACGATTTTTTTGTTTCACGAAGCTTATGATACCGCTTCACTTCCGATGCTTCACGTTTTTAAATGTTTCACGCAGCTTATGACACCGCTTCATCTTCGGTGTTTCACGGGTGTTATGGTTCAGATTCCCTGCTCCATCATTGCCTGAGCCACCTTCTGGAAGCCGCACATATTGGCACCGGCCACCAGATTGTATCCGAGGCCGTACTGCTCGGCACAGGCAGCGGAATCATCATGAATTCCGGTCATGATGCGGTGCAGTTTCTCATCCACCTCTTCCGCGGTCCAGGAGTAACGCTCGGAGTTCTGGCTCATCTCAAGACCGGACACCAGCACGCCGCCGGCGTTGACAGCCTTCGAGGGCGCAATCACCATATTCGGCTGGCTCATGAGGAAGCGGAGAGCATCATTGGTTGTGGGCATATTGGCCACTTCGATATAATACTTGATGCCGTTTGCCACAATCTGCTGTGCCTGTTCCATGTGGACGTCGTTCTGCATGGCGCAGGGCATGATAATATCCACTTTCTCTCCCCACGGTTTCTGCCCCGGGAAGAACTGTACTCCGAATTTGTCGGCGTAATCCTGAGCCCGGTTTCTGCCGGACGAACGCATGGTCAGAAGATAATTGATCTTTTCATCGGTCACGATGCCGTCCGGATCATAGATGTAGCCGTCGGGACCGGAAATGGTAACGGGGAAGGCACCGCGCTCGGCGAGTTTCTTGCAGACGCCCCAGGCAACATTGCCGAAACCGGAGACAGCCACTCTCTTTCCCTGCAGGGTATCACCCTCATGACGAAGGATGGCTTCCAGATAATATACGGCACCGTATCCGGTTGCTTCAGGACGAATGAGAGAACCGCCGTAGGTACGGCCTTTCCCGGTAAGAACTCCGTTTTCAAAGTTTCCGCGGATTCTTCTGTACTGTCCGAAAAGATAGCCGATTTCCCGTCCGCCGACACCGATATCACCGGCCGGAACATCCAGGTTCGGACCGATATGACGGTACAGCTCGGTCATGAAAGACTGGCAGAAACGACGGATCTCATTATCTGATTTCCCGTTCGGATCAAAGTCGGAACCGCCCTTGGCACCGCCCATGGGAAGTGTGGTCAGGCTGTTTTTGAAGGTCTGCTCAAAACCTAAGAATTTCATGATGGAAAGATTGACATTGGAAGCGAAGCGGAGACCTCCCTTATAGGGACCGATCGCGCCGTTAAACTGAACGCGGTATCCTCTCTGGATATGAATCTTCCCGTTGTCATCCTCCCAGGGAACACGGAACTCGATGGTTCTTTCCGGCTCCACCATTTTTTCAAGGAGTGCAAAATCCTCATATTCGGGATGCGCATCCACAAGCGGGCTGATGGAAGTGAGGACTTCTTCGACTGTCTGGATGAATTCCGGCTCCCCGGCATCCTTTGTTTTCACTTCTTCCAAAACGCGTTCTATGTAACTATTCATAAAAAACCTCCTTTAACGGCTTTCCATCTGTGCAATATGTATAACCGCTTAATATATCAATTATAGCCCTGTGTAATATATAATTCATAAGTTATACAAGCTATAATTATTTTCTGATAGTTAGATATAATATCACGATTTTATTAAAATGCAAGCTTTTTTTATCGGAAAAAGTATGGTAAAATCACTATGTTGCGGCAGAGAGTCCGCGAAATATTCGAATCGGAGGAAACAAAAATGGATGTGAATACCAATGCGCTCTTAAGTGCGGATATCGGCGGGTTTTCATTAGGAAAGATCTTATCTGCCATTCTGGTACTGATCGTGTGCCTGATCGTGAAGAAGGCCATTGATAAAGTGGTCGGCAAGATCTTACAGAAATCGAAGATGGATGACAGAGTCCAGGGAATCGTGGCAAAAGTTGTCAACGTCGTTCTCATTTTCCTGATCATCATGCTGGTAGCATCGACCCTCGGCGTAAACACCACTTCGCTGATCGCTCTGGCAACCGCTCTTTCCTTAGGCGTATCCCTTGCCCTGAATGATATCATTGCCAATATTGCCGGTGGCCTTGTCATGCTCGAGGCTAAAACCTTCAAGATCGGCGATTATATCTCTCTTGCAGGCGTGGAAGGAACCGTAAAGGAGATCCATCTCGCACGTACCAGGATCCAGACTCTTGACAACCAGATCATCACCATCCCCAACAAGGATGTGGCCGGATCCACCGTTACCAACTATACCGACAATACCACCAGAAGAACCAATATCGTGGTTTCTGCTTCCTATGATTCCGATCCGGAAATCGTAAAGAAGGCTCTGATGGAGGCTATTACCGACGAAGCCACCGTTCTTTCCGATCCCGCTCCCGCAGTATTCCTTACCAACTACGGCGCAAGCACAATCGAGTATACCCTGTACTTCTGGACAGAAAATGCCAACTTCTTAAGCGCAAAGCTTGACATCCTTGACCGGATTCATACGAAATTTGACAAGTATGGCGTACAGATGTCCTACAACCATGTCAATGTGCATATGATGGAGAAGTAAGTTCCATATAACATAACAGGCGTGAAACGTGAAAATCCGTGAAACATCAAAGATGTTTC
>JAZUHZ010000146.1:0-9185 GCA_045642005.1 Candidatus Avilachnospira sp. | reverse complement strand
GGAAGACGACGTTTCACGCAGCTCATGAATAAAGGAGATATTATGAAGATAGCATTAGGAAACGATCATGCAGCACCGGAACTGAAAAATGTGATCAAGGAGCACCTCATCGAAAGAGGCATCGAAGTCATTGATTTCGGTGTGGCACCCGGAGAAAAAGCGGATTATCCCGTACAGGGAGAGAAGGTTGCCAGAGCCGTCGCCAGCGGCGAAGCCGATCTCGGCATTGCCATGTGCGGAACAGGCATCGGGATCTCCATCGCCTGCAACAAGGTCAAAGGCATCCGTGCGGCATGCTGCTCCGACTGCTATTCAGCAAAGCTTTCCAAAGTCCACAATAACTCCAACGTGCTCTGCTTCGGCGCACGTGTGGTTGGTGATGAAGTGGCCAAGATGATGGTGGACTGCTGGCTGGATGCGGAATTCGAAGGCGGCCGTCATCAGAGAAGAATTGATCTCATGATGGATATTGAAAACCGTCCGTGATGAAAACCGCTGTCATCATACCAAACTATAACGGAAAAAAATTTTTGGATCCCTGTATGTCTGCTCTTTCCGGGCAGACGTACCGGGATTTTCGTGTTATTATCGTAGATAACGGCTCCACGGACGGCTCGGTCGGGAAGATCCGTTCCTATGAGGAGAAAGGGCTCTGTGAATCCGTTCTTCTGCCGGAGAACACCGGCTTTTCCGGAGCAGTCAATGCCGGGATTGAGCATGCTCTCAAGGCCTCGGAAGAACCGGAATATATCGTGCTCTTAAATAATGATACGGAAGCGGACAGCGGATATCTGGCCTCCATGGCGTCCATCCTGGAGGAGGACCGGGAAAAAGTGATCGGAGCCGTCTCTCCCCGCATGCTCAGCATGGCGGATCATTCCCTCATTGATTCGGCCGGGGACGGATATACTGTCTGCGGATGGGCTTTTCAGCGCGGTGTGGGAAGAAAAGTGAGCTCCCGGAAATTCAACAGGTTTACCGGCGTGTTTTCCGCCTGCGCCGGCGCGGCTATGTACCGGACGGAAGCCCTTCGGAAAATCCGGTTTTCGGACGGGGATTATTTTGACCTCCGGCATTTTGCTTATCTGGAGGACGTGGATGTTTCTTTCCGGATGCGGTCTTTGGGATACCGGATCGTATATGATCCCGGCTCCGTGGTTTACCACTACGGTTCCGGAACCAGTGGTTCCCGGTATAATGAGTTCAAGGTGCGCCTCGCGGCAAGAAACAATGTCTATCTGAACTGGAAAAATCAGCCGGTCCTGATGCTTCTTTTCAATCTCCCTGCCATTATGGCCGGTCTTCTCGTTAAATGGCTCTTTTTCGTGAAGATGGGGTATGGCAGGACCTATGCAAAGGGATTTCTGGAAGGATGTAAGGGACTTCCGTCCCTTACAGGGCATGTGGTGTTTTTCCGGCCGGAAAATACGGGAAATTATCTGAAAATCGAGCTCCGCATGATTGCGGATATGTTCTCTTATCTCTGGGATCTTTGTTCACGGAAGATTCTTCATAAGTGATAAAAATGAGCGGGAATCTGGAAAATATGTATGCCTCGTGTGAACTCTGCGCAAGAAAATGCCGGGTGAACCGCGGGGAGAGGGCGGGATTCTGCGGTGCCGGGGTTACCCTTCGGGCTGCAAAAGCCATGCTTCACTACTGGGAGGAACCGGCGGTTACTTCGTTTATGCCGGCGGGAGAAGAACAAGACGAACAGCCGTCAAGCGGGGCTGTATTTTTTTCCGGCTGCAGTCTGAAATGCAGCTACTGCCAGAACTATAAGATCAGCCACGAGGGATTCGGAAAGGAACTTGGGCCGGAGGAACTGGCGGCGGTTTTTCTGTCCCTGCAGGAAAAAGGGGCGAAAAACATCGATCTTGTGACACCGACCCACTATCTTCCCGGGATCGTAAAGGCGTTTGCGCTCTGCGGCCGGAGACCGGGTTCGGACCCGGAATATACACCCCGGAATCAGTGTGCGCTTCATATTCCCGTGGTCTATAACTGCGGAGGGTATGAAAACGCAGAAGTTCTCAGATTATTGGAAGGACTCATTGATATCTGGCTTCCGGATGTGAAATATTTTGATGACGGCCTTTCCGTTAAGTACTCCGGTGCCCCTCATTACTATATGACGGCACGGGAATCGCTTTCGGAAATGATCCGGCAGGCGGAAAGCGCATTCGCACGGGAAAAGAGCGGTCCGCCCGCAAAGAATCGCGTGATCGTACGGCATATGGTGCTTCCCGGGGCGTATCATGATTCGGAGCGGCTGCTTTCGGCACTCAAAGAGGAGTTCGGCACGGATCGCTTTCTGTTAAGTCTTCTGAGCCAGTACACGCCGTTTTACAAAGCCTGTGAACAAAAAGAGATCAATCGCCGCCTCACCACCCTGGAATATCAGAGAGTACTGCAAAAGGCAATTGATCTTGGATTTACGGGATTTATGCAGGAACGAACCAGCGCCCGGGAGGAATACACCCCGGATTTTGATTTAGACGGTCTTACGTTTCCACTTCCGGTAGTAAAGGATCATGCAGAAGGCGCAGATCAGCCAGGAGATGCCGTAACAGATGCTTACGTTAAAGAGGGAAAGGTGAATCCGGCATACGGTGGCAACCCAGATCACCCGGAACAGACATACGCATAGGGCGTTAATAAGCACCGGAACCTTGACCACACCGCAGCCTCTCATGACGCCGGAAAGAATCTCGATGACGGTCCAGACCACATAGAACGGGACGAAGTACAGGAGCACCTTGACGGTCAGATCAATGACCTCAGGGTCGTCCGTAAAGAGGGGAAGCAGGTCTTTTCCGAAAAGCAGGATGGCCGAACAGAGGATGACCGTAAGAGGCTCAAATACCTTGAAGCTCACGGTTGTGGATTCCTTGACCCGGTCCATCTTCTTCGCGCCGTAATTCTGCCCGATAAAGGTGGTGACAGCGGAGCCGAAAGCACCGGAGGTTGCCCAGTAGACGCCGTCGATCTTTCCGGAAAGCGCCCAGGCGGCAACGTACTGTGTTCCGAGGGCATTGACGGAAGCCTGGAGGATAGCATTGGATACGCCGTACATGGCACCGGAAAGGGCGGACGGGATGCCGATTTCCATCATGTTTCCGACAAGGCGCCAGTCCGGCCGGAGAAACTTAAGATCCAGCCGGTAGGATTCCTTTGTCGACATCAGCTTCCACGAAGTAAGGACCATGTTCACGAGGATGGAGATATCGGTGGCCCAGGCTACGCCTGCCACGCCCATCCGGAATCGGATTACGAACAAAAGGTCCAGCAGAATATTGGTCACGCAGCCAATCAGCATGAAGAGGAAGGGACTTCTGGAATCACCCACGGCCCGGAGAATTCCGGACTGCGCATTTAAAAGAAGCAGGAAGGGAAATGCCGCAAAATAGATCCTGAGATAGGTGATGGCATCGGCCATGGTGTCAGCCGGTGTTTTCAGGACCCGGAGCATCGTGACGGTAAGCGGTTCACAGAAGGCCGTGATCGCAATGCCTAAAAGGGCAAAGAAAGTCATGGCGGTGCCGGTTGCCTTCCGGAGCTCTCCATGATTCCCGGCTCCGTAGAGCTGGGCCACGATGACAGAGGCTCCTGTTGTGAGGGATACAAAGATGCTCACCATCAGATTGACGATGACAGCGGGACTTCCACCGACTGCCGCGAGAGCTTCGGTGCCGACAAATTTTCCGACAATGACAGCGTCTACCGCATTATAAAGCTGCTGGAACAGGGTTCCTGCGGCGATGGGGAGGAAGAACAGGAGAAGTTCTTTCCAGATCACCCCTGTGAGCATATTGGATTCTTTTTTTTCTTTTGTCATAAAAACTCCGTCAAATGAAACACCGGAACCAGTTACAACTTCCGTTAGTGTATCACAGTGTCGGAGAGAATGGAAGGTATTTAAGCGATGAGATACCCTGATTTTTTAAAAGACGGCGGCCGGGTGGGCTTTATCGCCCCGTCGTTCGGCTGCACGGGGGAGTATTACGGGTCACTTTTTGAGAGAGCCGTGGAGCGGTTTCAGGAGGAAGGCTACCGTACGGTAGAAGGGCCGAACTGCCGCCTTTCGGAAGGCATCGGAAAAAGCAGCACGCCGGAAAAATGCGCGGCGGAGATCAACGACTTTTTTATGAACGACCGGTGTGACGTCATCCTCTCCTGCGGCGGCGGAGAAACCATGTGCGAGGATCTTTCATTTGTGAATTTCGAAGGGATCCGGAAGGCGAAGCCGCACTGGTATATGGGATATTCGGATAATACCAATCTGACCTTCACGCTGCCGGTGCTTTGTGATACGGCAGCCATCTATGGTCCCTGCGCCCCGAAATTTTCCATGCAGCCCCGGCACCCGGCGATCGCGGATGCACTGGCGCTTCTGCGCGGAGAAAAACTCACGGTAAAAAATTATGAAAAATGGGAGAAGAAAGGGCTTCCGGAGGATGCCGATATCTTTCTGCCCTGGAATACCACCGAGGAGTTTTTGCTGCAGGCCTTCGAAGGGACAGAGCCGGTGAGAAAGGTGCAGATGAGCGGACGGCTGCTCGGCGGCTGTCTGGACTGCCTGTCCGTACTCTGCGGAACAAAGTATGACCGGGTACAGGAGTTTAATGAGAAATATAAAGAAGACGGCGTACTCTGGTTTCTGGAAAGCTGCGACCTCAATCCGCTTTCCATCCGCCGGGTACTGTGGCAGCTTCGGGAAGCCGGCTGGTTTTCTTCTGCGAAGGGTTTTCTCATCGGGCGTCCTCTGTATTACGATGAGGAACTCATGGGAATGGACCGGACGAATGCGGTCACAGGAATCCTCGGAGATCTCGGGGTTCCCATCGTGATGGATCTTGATATCGGCCATCTTCCTCCGCAGATGCCGCTTGTTTCCGGCGCCTTTGCCGAAGCCGATGTCCTGGAGAATACAATAGAAGTCAGGATGTTTCTCAGATAGTTACGACTTTTTTACGATTTCGTAACAACCCTTGCAACACATTTTGGCTATGCTATAATCGCTTAAGAATTTCATCAGGGGAAGTATTTATGAGAAACTCAGTCCGTACATTTTTATTTACAGTTTCTTTTGTTATTCTTTGTGCCATATCATCATTTGCTGAACCGTATCAGGATGTATACGTAAAAAGAGCCGGTCCCGGCGCCACCGGATGGCTCCAGTCGGGAAGTAACTGGTTGTATCTGAATGACGGCCGGTCTGTGAAAGGCTGGGGAGAGATCGGTTCTTTCTGGTACTGGTTTGACGATTTAGGCAATATGGTGACCGGCAGCCGGAATGTAAACGGTGTCGATTACTATTTTACGGAAGAGTCCACCGGTTCCTTCCCGAAGGGGAGCTGCCAGAATCCCTACGGGGAGACCATAACCCCGGCCACCGATCCGCAGGGTGGCGTCATGGGAACGGACCAGGCAGCTGAGGGCGAGGTCCCGGTGAATCCCTACGGTCATACCTGTGTGGAAGTGAACCTGACAGGACAGTTCATCCGTGTATGGCAGGGAAATGACCTTGTGATCACCGGACCGTGCGTAACAGGATATAAAGGGGTTCACGATACCTCTGCCGGGGACTTTGTGATCAATTCGAAGGAAACGGATCGTTACCTGCAGGGTTATAATGATAACGGAACGAAATACAAGAGTTATGTAAACTTCTGGATGCCCTTTAACGGCGGCCAGGGTCTCCATGATGCCGGTTGGCGCGGAACCTCCCATGAGAACTACGGCGGCGATATTTATGCCTGGAACGGTTCCCACGGCTGCGTGAACCTTCCCTATGATGTGGCGGCAGCGCTTTACAACATTGCTTATGTCGGCATGCCCGTTCACACACACTATTAAGCTGTAAAAATCGAATACCTCCATATACCAAAAGCCCCGGGCACTGCCCGGGGCTTTTGGTATAGCCCGCCTGCGATTCCCCAAAGTTCGGACGAATTGAAAACACTCACGCTGTGAATGCTGGATTTTAAGGTAATGCAATCAGGAAAGACGGATGACAGATTGTCGAGACACTGTATCGACAATCTAAGGAAAAGTTTCTCCGGTTTTGCAGAAGCTCTATATTACTGCTATTAAAATCATTTTCTTTTCGGCACAGATATGGTATTATCTAACTGAAAGGAGGTAGCCATGCAAGATAATTCTAATAATATTCGTTTTTCCATTGGGGATATGCACTTTGAATATGACGAAGCAAAGAATCTTAAAAATATAGAAAAGCACGGAATATCCTTAAGGAGTGCTGCAAGAGTGTTTTTTGATTACGACAGGATTGAATACTATGACGAAGAGAACAGTGCTTCTGAAGATCGCTACGATTTGATCGGCGATACTTCTGCGGGGAATCTCATTGTAGGAAGAGCAGGCATTATTGATATGGTAATTGATGATATTCTGTTTGTGGTATATACTGAACGAGTTATGATGAATGAAAATGGAACAGAGATTGAGATAACAAGACTTATCTCTGCACGACAGGCTACAAATTTTGAAAGGGGGCTTTACTATGGTAAATATATCTGAAATCAATAAAAAAACTGCCGATGAGCTTGCCTTTACGAATGAAGAACGGGAACAGCTCATTGCTTCCAGAAATATGCCTATAGTCTTTGATGAGGACTGTCCTGAAACGACTCCTGAAAGAGCGCTGAAATTCAAGCGAGTAAATCCAGTCAGAGAAAAAGCAGCAGCAAAATAACATGATTCAATCCGGGGTTGGACACCAATGTGTCCGGCCTCTTTTTTTGCGGAAAGCGAGGCAAGCAACATTGACATGAATGATGAGCAGCTTAAAGTAGGTTTCGGAAGATGAAAATCCTTTTGCAGAGCGATATTTCATACCTTCCGAAGGTGATAAACTACTGATAGACTATGATAAACTATGATAAACTATGATAAACTACTGGAAACACATTATGCCGAGAAGCAACAAGGCATAAAAAATGGCTCTAAATAAGGATTTCCTTATTCAGAGCCTTTAGAAATAAAAGAAGCGGGTGATGGGAATCGCATATTAATACACCATCATAAAAGTACGAAAATACGGAGGTTTAAGCTGGCAGCCAAAACCCGTAACCCACTCGTAACCCGGAAATTCCCATCACCCATGCTATAATAATCACATCTTTCCCGTACTATTTCTGTTCAGGATTTACCAAAGCATTCCACGTATCAGGAATGTTTTTTATCAACCTGGTTCTGAAAAATATCCGTTATTTCTGAAATACCTGCTGGTATCTGTTCATTGGAAAAAGTATAATCTTTGGCCACATATCTAAGTGAAGTATACTCCTTTTCTTCGGATGTAGCCTGTTTTTCGAAAACGGCCAATATCCTTGACCATGGATTTGTGAGTTTTCGTACATCCTCCAGAAGACATGAACTCGGGGCATAATAGTTTCCTTCCATAGTAAGGCCAATACAGTAACTTGTTGTTCCTACCAGCCGATCCACGACCAACTGCAAACCAGTTCCATTAAATGGGCCCGTCATTTTGGATTTATCAATGTATCGGACAACAGATGTTATCGCATTCAGTTTTAACTCAGTTGTTCCATCCTCCTTAAAACGGATCTCTGTTTCTTTCAATTTGCCCTTCAGGCATTTTGAGTAAAAGAACTTTGGATTCTTCAACGCTTTATTGTCGGCATCAATCATCTCAATCCCTGTCAGATGCTGAAAATTACTGCCTCGAAACAACGTCTCAAATGTTTCTATTTGTCCTTCATTCAGACACACGAAAAGAAGATTCTTTCCATCCAGTTTTTCCTTATATTCCTTAGCTGCTGCTGTTACGATACGGATTGCATCTGCTTTGCTCAGGTTGGTTTTCATAAATACTTCCGTGAACCGAAAATTTAAAAGGAGAGCAATACTGCCGCAGCACTATCAGCTCCCCTTTAATGGCTAATTTTTCTGTTGTCCGCCAACGACCGGCCCATTCGTCCGGCAAATATCAGGTTTTTCTGTTGCCTGCCAACGACCGGCCCATTCGTCCGGCATATATTTCGGATTACGTTGTTAGCCGCAATGAGGATTTCTCCTCCGAACGACTATATTATATCATAAATCCGACGCCTGTAAAGTCTGAATAATAGATTTTATTAAAACTGTGAAATTTCAAACTAAATGCAACAATCGTTGCATTTAAGTTGACGGACAAAATCATATCAAAAATGTACCTCCGGTTTTGAAGGTGCATTCATTTTGCAAAT
The DNA here is from genome assembly GCA_045642005.1 of Candidatus Avilachnospira sp. Lineage (GTDB taxonomy): Bacteria > Bacillota > Clostridia > Lachnospirales > Lachnospiraceae > Avilachnospira. The sequence continues at coordinate 951 of JAZUHZ010000146.1, read as the reverse complement.
CGGGATATACTGTCGATACACAGAACGATTCATCTATAATTCATCTCAGCAAATCGGAATTTTCATTCCCTGAATGCGCTTTTATCGGTTTGTTCCCATATACAGGTCAATGGTATCATAAATGTTGATAAATCCGCCAACAGAATCAATTGATCTCCTCATTTCCCGTTCAAACAGTCTTTTTGTTTCTTCAGGAAGTGCTATATGGTCCGAGTATGTGTTCAGAAGACCTATGTACTGATCTGTTGTGAGAACCCTTTTCCGCCGATAGAGCTTTGCTTCCACAAAGCCAAAACCTGCATTCAGAAGCCGTTCTTTTCAGACAGCAAGATTATCTTCGGAGAATTCCACCTGTTTTTTGGAAGACGGACGATACTTATCATACATCTTCTTGCTGGCCATATTGGTCGGGTCATCTTCCCGGTTCGGGAATGGATGATTCCAGAAAAGTGCAAGTGTTCCGCAGGGGCGAAGAGTTTTTTTCACTCTTTGCACAGCTTCCTCAAAAGGCAGCCAGTGAAACGCTGTTGCTGAAAAAATAAGATCACAGGAACCGGAGGACAGTTCAACATTGCAAAAATCTCCTGTGATGATATGAAAGTTTTCATAATCACTGAATTTTTTTTCGGCATATTCGCTCAGCCTGTCGCCAAGTTCAATTCCCGTTACATTAAATCCTTTTAGAATAAAGGGAAGCGTTGCCTGCCCGGTTCCCGTGCCGATTTCAATCACAGTGCTATCGTCTTTAAGCCCTGCATAGGAAATAATATCATTAATAAGCTCCTCCGGATAACCGGGACGGTATCTGTCATAGTTTTCTTCGGTTTTATTAAATGTCTCTCTGAGTTCCATCTGAACGAACTTCCTTAAATTTGTAATTTAACATAGTACGAAAAAAATTACAATTTAGTCAACATTCATGATATATATCTGACATGGATTAGCTTCATC
>JAZUHZ010000145.1:0-5402 GCA_045642005.1 Candidatus Avilachnospira sp. | reverse complement strand
GATGAATCCGATCTGTCGGGAGTTCACGCCGCGGAAGTTCTGGGCCTCGATCCGGATATGGTTTTTAAGACCCTGGTCCTTAAGGGAGACAAAAGCGGCTATTTTGTCTGTGTACTTCCCGTGGCGATGGAGATTGATCTGAAAAAGGCAGCCGGGATCACCGGCAATAAAAAATGTGACCTGATTCCGATGAAGGAGCTTCTCCCCCTGACAGGATATCTGCGCGGCGGCTGTTCCCCGATCGGCATGAAAAAGCAGTTCCCGACCTATATCGATGAAACAGCCCAGCTTTGTGATGTGATTTCGGTATCGGCCGGACAGCGCGGAGTTCAGGTGGTGCTTGCGCCCGATGCACTTCTTGCCTATATCGGGGCGCAGTACGCGGATCTGATCTGAGCGGGAGGCGGCATGAACAATCTGTTAAGCTATATCAGCTGGCGCGGAGATATCGGTTTTTCCCAGTCTCCGGCCAATGAAGTGGATATTGCTCTTTTCAGTGAATTTCTGGTCCCGGATTTTCACGGGATCATCCCGCCGGATCCGGCAGGGGAACCGGTCGCTCTTCCGGATGCGGTGGAAAAGTATTTTGTACTGCATCCGGATGCCGGCAGTGAGCTCGGACTCCTGGAACCGCAGAATACGATTCCGATGATCCGGGCTATGGCTCTTTCGGAGCGTTTCCGCGCCGTCAGGCTTTCCGGGTATGTCATTCATGTCGATGAAACACGGAACGAACAGTTTGGTGCGCTGACCGCGATGCTTCCGGACGGGTTGCGGATCCTCTGTTTTAAGCCGACGGACGATACAATCGTCGGCTGGAAAGAGGACTGCATGCTGGCGGTTTCCGATACCGTGCCGGCCCAGAAGGATGCCCTTTCCTATCTGGAAAAGGCGGCAGGAGAGGATAATGTTCCGCTGATCCTTTCCGGACAGTCAAAAGGGGGTAATCTGGCCGCCTTTGCCGCTATGCACGCAAAAGAACCGATCAAAAAAAGGATCCGGGCAGTCTTCAATCTGGACGGCCCCGGTTTCTGTACGCCGTTTACCGGAGAGGACTGGTACCGTGACATCTCTGACAGGATCTTTACGATCCGGTCGCAGCATTCGACGGTGGGGACGCTGATGAATGAGCCGGGGACCGTAATCACGGTGACTTCTTCCGTTCAGGGACCCTCGGCCCATGACCCGTTTACCTGGGAAGTGCTCGGAACCGGATTTGTCCGGGACCCGAAGGGGCAGAGCGCCCAGTCACGAAAGTTCGAACAGGCGATGAATGACACGCTCCGGGAAATGAATAAGGAGGAGAGAACAGAGTTTATTGAAGAACTGTTCAGCATCCTTTCCGCCGGAGGAAGCCGGACCCTTTCCGATCTTAAGGATTTCTCCCTGCCGAAACTGGCCGCCATCCGGACAAAACTTCGGGAGGGCAGCGCCGTGCAGCGTTTTCTGAACCGGGTGATCGGCGAATATATTCTGCCGGAAGGCGTGAAGAAGATCACGGAAAGAAGAAAATCCGAAAATAACGAGGAATAAATATTTTTTTGAAAAGAATATTTATCTTCTCATATCGCTTGACAAAAGAAGACAAAAGGTTTATTATCTATAAGCTATTTGATAATATCAAAAAGGAAGGAATATATTATGAAAAAGATTATCGCAATCACATTGTCCGTACTGATGGTACTTTCTCTGGCAGCCTGTGCTGAAAGCGCACCGGCTCCCGCAGCTACCGAAGCAGCAAAAGAAGAAGCTGCAGCAACAACCGTAAAGACCGTTCAGCCCGGAAAGCTTATTATGGCCACCAACGCCGCATTCCCGCCCTACGAGTTCATCGCAGATGACGGAAAGACCATCGTAGGCATCGACGCCGAGATCGCCGGCATGGTAGCTTCCGAGCTCGGACTTGAGCTTCAGATCGAGGATATCGAATTCGCCTCCATTCTTACCGCCATTCAAACCGGTAAGGCCGATGTGGGTCTTGCAGGCATGACCGTTACCGAAGAGCGTCTTCAGAATGTGAACTTCTCCTCTGTTTATGCCAAGGGTGTTCAGTCTGTTATCGTTCCCGAAGGATCTGATATCAAGTCTATCGATGATCTTTCCGGAAAGAAGATCGGCGTTCAGGAATCCACCACAGGACATATTTACTGCGAGGATGATTTCGGCGCAGACAATGTAACCGCATTCAGTAACGGTGCCAATGCCGTTCAGGCTCTCCTTTCCGGCAAGGTTGACTGCGTTGTTATCGATAACAACCCGGCCAAGGAATTCGTAAAGGCAAATGAAGGCCTTGTGATCCTGGATACCTCCTACGCAGAAGAGGATTATGCAGCAGCAATCTCCAAGGATAACGAGGAACTCTTAAAGGCATTCAATGAAGTACTTGATAAGAAGATCGCCGACGGTACCGTTCAGGGCATTCTTGACAAGTATATCTCAGCAAACTGAACCCTTGAATAAGAGATCAATAGCAGAAAGCGACAGGGCAGTTTCAAAAAGCTGCCCTTTGTGGTTGAAAGGTTAATGTATGGAAAAGTGGTTTGCAAAGCTCGGCCAGGATTTTACACAGACTTTTATTGACGGGAACCGCTGGCAGTCTCTTTTAAAGGGACTCGGGATTACCCTGGAGCTTACGCTCTTTGCCCTCATCATCGGTTCCGTGCTCGGCGTGATTGTTGCCGTGATCCGGTCATATCATGATCAGATGGCGCATAACGGAACCGGAAAGCTTCTGAATTTTCTGGATAAGCTCTGCCGGCTGTATCTGACGGTGATCCGGGGAACTCCTATGATGGTGCAGCTCCTCATCATGTATTTCGTCATCATGGCGAGCTCGACAAATACGCTCCTTGTTGCTACCTTGTCTTTCGGAATCAACTCCGGTGCCTATGTTGCCGAGATTATCCGCGGCGGCATCATGGCGATTGACCAGGGACAGATGGAAGCGGGACGGTCCCTCGGGCTCTCCTATGTGCAGACGATGTGGCATATCATCATCCCGCAGGCAATCAAGAACATTCTCCCGGCACTCGGCAACGAGTTCATTGCGCTTCTCAAGGAGACTTCGATCGTGAACGTTATCGGTATGAAGGATATCACCAAGTGGGCGCTCAATGTACAGGGAAGAACCTATCAGGCGTTCATGCCGTTCCTCGGGATTGCCGGAGTATACCTCGTGCTGGTCATCATCTTTACAAGGCTTGTATCCCTCATGGAAAAGAAACTTGATACCGGAAGGTAAAGCAATACAGTAAGAAAGGATTTATCATGGATAAGAGTAAGATCAAAAAAGTAGTACTTGCATATTCAGGCGGACTGGATACTTCAATCATCATTCCGTGGCTCAAAGAGAATTACAATAACTGCGAGATCATTGCCGTGGCCGGAAATGTGGGCCAGGCTGACGAACTCGAGGGACTTGAGGAGAAGGCATTGAAGACCGGCGCCTCCAAGCTGATCGTAGCCGACCTTGTGGATGAGATGGTAGATGACATCATCATCCCGTCCTTAAAGATGGATGCCAAATATGAGACCTATCTTCTCGGAACCGCTTTTGCCCGTCCTGTGATCGGAAAGAAGCTGGCCGAGATCGCCCTCGCAGAGGGCGCTGACGCCATCTGCCATGGTGCTACCGGAAAAGGAAACGATCAGGTTCGTTTCGAGCTGGCCATCAAGCGTTTCGCTCCCGATATGCCTATCATCGCTCCCTGGCGTGAGTGGTCCATCAAATCCAGAGAGGAAGAGATCGACTATGCCGAGGCACATAATGTACCGCTGAAGATCAACCGTGAGACCAACTATTCCAAGGATAAGAACCTCTGGCACTTAAGCCATGAAGGTCTTGACCTCGAGGATCCCGCCAATGAGCCGCAGTATGAGAAGCCCGGATTCCTGGAGATGGGCGTATCTCCCCTTCAGGCACCCGATGAGCCCGCTTATGTGACCATCGATTTCGAAGCCGGTGCTCCCGTAGCCATCGACGGCGAGAAGATGAAAGCATCCAAGATCATCGAGAAGCTCAATGCCATCGGCGGAGCCAACGGAATCGGCATCATCGACATCGTGGAGAACCGTCTTGTGGGTATGAAGGACCGCGGCGTTTATGAGACTCCCGGCGGATCCATCCTTTACTTTGCACACGAGCAGCTGGAAATGCTCACTGTGGATAAGGATACCCTTCATGTAAAAGAAAAGCTTGCCGTTGACTATGCAGACCTGATCTACAACGGAAAGTGGTATTCACCGCTTCAGGAAGCTCTTACAAAGTTTGCTGACGAGGCAGACAAGTACTGCACCGGTTCCGTGAAGCTGAAACTCTACAAGGGCAATATCATCCCCGCAGGCACCACCTCACCGTACTCTCTGTATTCAGAGAATCTGGTAACCTTCGGCGAGAGCGATTATGATCAGGCACAGTCCGCAGGCTTCATCAACCTCTGGGGACTTCCCACAAAGGTTCAGGCGTTAAGAGAGCAGGGAAGACTTTAATGGCAGATAAAATGTGGGCAGGCAGAACTGCCGGCAATACATCGGCGGTAGCCGATGAGATCAATTCCTCCATCGGCGTCGACGGACGTATGTACCGGGAGGATATCACCGGAAGCATCGCGCATGCGAAGATGCTTGCCAAACAGAATATCATTACAGATGCGGAGGCCCTCAAGATCATTGAGGGCCTTACCGGCATTCTCGGTGATCTGGAATCCGGAGCACTCGCCATCGACGAGACCGCGGAAGATATCCATATGTTTGTGGAAGCGGTCCTCACGGAGCGGATCGGAGTCACCGGAAAGAAAGTCCATACGGCACGTTCCCGGAACGACCAGGTGGCGCTTGATGTGAGAATGTATCTCAGGAATCAGGTGGAGGAGCTTACGAAGCTGACAGAGGAAGTGATTTCCTCTATCGTTAATGTGGCAGAGAAAAATTCCGGCCTGATCATGCCCGGCTATACCCACCTGCAGCGCGCTCAGCCGATCCTCTTTTCCCATGAGATTCTTTCTTATGCATTTATGTTAAAGCGTGACGCAGGGCGGCTTCTGGACTGCAAAAAGCGCATGAATGTTTCCCCCATTGGAAGCTGCGCACTGGCCGGAACCACCTATGATACCGATCGCGATTACGAGGCGGCGCTTTTAGGTTTTGACGGGGTGACCCTGAATTCCATCGACGGAGTTTCCGACCGTGATTTCTGTCTGGAGCTGATGAGCGATCTCTCCATTCTCCAGATGCACCTCTCGAGGTTCTGTGAGGAACTGATCCTCTGGTCCAGCTGGGAGTTCAAATTCATTGAACTTTCCGATGAATTCACCACCGGATCCTCCATTATGCCGCAGAAGAAGAATTCCGATATGGCAGAGCTTGTCCGGGGAAAGACCGGACGCGTGTATGGGGATATGATG
>JAZUHZ010000144.1:0-4752 GCA_045642005.1 Candidatus Avilachnospira sp. | reverse complement strand
GATGCGATCCGACGCGTCTGCAAGGAGGTGGGGATACCGGTCCTGGTAGAACGTTCACGTTCCGGGCGCGGAGCTCATGTCTGGATCTTTTTTACCGACTGGATACCGGCAGCTATGGCAAGACGGTTTGGATTTTCCCTTATCGAAAAAGGCGCAGAAATGGTGGATATGCAGTCATTTCAGTATTTTGATCGTATGATTCCCGCGCAGGACAAAATAAAACCCGAAGGGTTAGGCAATCTTATCGCACTGCCGCTGCAGGGAAAGGCCCTGAAAGAACTGAACAGTGTATTTGTTGACGAGGACTGGGAGCCGTATTATGACCAATGGGCGCAGATTGACTATTTCAGTGACCCGAGTCATAAACTGTCTCTGGAGCAGATCAACCGGTATCTGGATACCTGGAACGTTGTTGATGTAACTTCACTCAGTAAAACAGTGAATGACATTACCGGTTTTGAGGTTGACGGGGTCAAACCCTGGGAACGTGGCAGCAGTTTCAGAAGCAGCGATGTAACGGGCCCCATGAACATTGTTCTGTCCAATATGATTTACATTGAGAAAAATTCCTTAACAGCTTACCTCCGCAATCAGATCTATCAGATGGCCTCTGTCTGGAATGCGGACTATTTTGCAAAAAAGAGACGGGGAGATTCTGCAAACGGAATTCCGTATAAATTCTGTTATGCGGTTGCCGACAGAAATGATGAATATATCGGAATCCCGAGAGGACTTCTGGACGCTCTCCTGGAAAAATGCTCCAATGCCGGGATCTTTTACAATATAAAGGACGAGCGCTGTGCGGGAAAACATATCAATGTAACATTTCATGGCGAACTGACAGCGTCACAGAAAAAAGGAGTTGAGAAAGTGCTGGAGCATGAAACAGGGATCCTGCATGCTGTTACTGGCTGGGGAAAAACGGTGGCCGGCTGCGGCATCATTGCCGCGTTACAGACAAATACGCTGATTCTTGTGCCCTCCACAGATCTTATCGATCAGTGGAAAAAAGCGATAGAGAATTTCCTGATCATTCATGAAAATCTTCCAACCTACAAGACTGCAAAAAACGGGACAGTGAAAACCAGAAAAGAACTTGTGGGCCTGGTTCATGGCTCCAGAAATACCGCGGGATATCTGATTGATATTGCTCTTGCCGGATCTCTCTATAAGAAAGGAGAAATCAGTGAAGATGTCCGTAAGTACGGTCTTGTGCTCGTGGATGAGTGTCATCACAGCGCCGGCAGGATTTTTTCTTCTGTCTTGAATGAACTGAGAGCAAAATATGTCTACGGATTCACCGCAACCCCGGCACGTTCGGACGGTCTCTGGAAAGTATGCGAAATGAACCTGGGGCCGATCCGGTTCAGCTATACAGAAAAGGAAAGAAATGCAGAACAGAATATCCAAAAAACGCTGATTCCGCGATTTACCCGGTTTGTTTATCCGTATGGTAACAGAAAAATGCAATATAACGAAATTGTGGAGTCTCTGGTTACTAATGAAGAAAGAAACCGGATGATTGAGGAAGACGTCAGAGAATGCATTGGAGAACGGCGTGCATGCCTGATCCTTACAAAAAGAGTGGAACATGCAAAGCTCCTTTTTGATCAGCTTCAGGGCACTGCTTCACAGACATTTCTGATGACGGGAGCTTCTTCCAAGGAGCAGATGGAAGAGACTGTGCAGAGGGTCTCACAGGCAGATCCGGAGGAAACCATGCTGATCGTTGCAACCGGGCAGCTTGTCGGCGAAGGTTTTGACTGTCCCCGGCTGGATACACTTTTTCTGGTATGCCCGATGAAATGGAAAGGAAATGTGGAACAGTATGTCGGCAGAATAGGAAGAAACTATCCCGGAAAAAATACGGTCACCGTATATGATTATGTGGACTGGAATATTCCCATGCTCGAAAAAATGTATCGTGAACGCCATAAGACCTATAAAAGGCTGGGATATATTTTAAAGAGTGTCGGAAATGAATCGGCAGACGTGAATAACGCCATCTATGATTTTGAAGCTTTCTATCCGGTTTATCTCCAGGATCTCCGGAATGCCGTTGATGAAATCATTATTTCCAGCGAAACCTTGTCAAGAATCAAAGTTACAGAATTTCTTTCTGTCATCGCGTCCTGTCAGGCTAATGGCGTGAAGATCACGGTGGTCACCTGGCACCCGGATGCTTACCTTTATGGACGGGATGAAACGAGGAACGAACTTCTGTATCTGCTGTACCAGGCAGGGATCCGAATCTTATACTGTGGGGACTGCAGACATTTTGCCGTGATCGACAGAAAAATCGTATGGTATGGAAGCATGAACCTGCTCTCAAAAGCCACACTGGATGATGATATCATAAGACTTGAAGATGTTGAGATTGCTTCCGAGCTGCTTGCGAAAACATTCCGCGAAGGAGGGCCGATGGATGGTTTTGCTTTTTAGTACCGGCCTGTTTGCTTCCCTGGCATGACAGCCGGGCGACGGAAGTCTGATTGCTTCCCTTACGGATCCGGGGAGGATGTGAAATCAGGAAAATCCGCCGGTTTCACATTCCTCCGCCTGTTCGAGGATTGCAGGCCGGAGCATTTTTTAAACGCAGATACAATTTTCAGGTCCGTCTGGTGAAAAATTTCAGGCGGAGGGTGCGGCTAGCGCAGAAAAGTTCACCGCAGAGCTGAATTTTGACGTCTGTGGTGAATTCAGCGAGGCTGCAGGCCTTCGCAGCTATGGGGAGCTGAATGATTTTTCAACTTTTTCTTCAAAAATCAGGTCTCTGGGTGAACTGCCCGCAAAAAAGTTCACCAAAAGCGGTGTATTTTCTGCCCTTCGTTTAAAAAATGCTCAGGGGGCTGTTTGGCCTGGGGAATGAGTTCACCGGGAGCGGCACTTTTTCAACCTTGCGTTTAAAAGGCCTCCGGATGGAAGGTGCGTGATAAAGAAGTATGGGAGGCTTCACAAATGGCTGTGGGAATGCTATGATACAAAGACGTTGGGGTCAAAACAAGTTTTTCCCCCGACTATGATGCGAGTCGCTCCACGCTGCGCGTTCTCGCGCCTCTAAACATTCGCAATCCGCCACTTACGTGGCTACTTGCTCATGTTTTGCGGGTTCCAACCCCACATTTGCTGCAGCAAGCTGCGCAAAGTGGGCTTTTGACCCTTGCATCATATTAATGGTACAAAAAAGGAAAAACCGGGATTTCAAATCCTGTGTTTTCAGTACGACACCGGGACAGCAAAGAAGAAACAGTTCCGGCAGGAGGCAGCTATGTTTGATTATCTGATCGTGGGAGCCGGGCTTTATGGAGCCACGGTGGCGAGACGACTTTCCGAAGCCGGAAAGACCGCGCTGATCATTGAAAAGAGAAACCATATCGGCGGAAATGTCTATACGGAGAAGGTGGAGGGAATTAACGTCCACCGCTACGGCGCACACATTTTCCATACGAATGATAAAGAAGTATGGGAGTATGTCAACCGGTTTGCGACATTTAACCGCTTCACAAACTCCCCGGTGGCAAACTATCAGGGCGAGCTCTATTCCCTGCCGTTCAACATGTACACCTTTAATCAGATGTGGGGCGTCGTGACACCGGAAGAGGCTGCCGACAAAATTTCCGATCAGCGGCAGGAAATCACCGGAGAACCCCGGAATCTGGAGGAGCAGGCCATCTCCCTGGTGGGCCGGGACATCTATGAGAAGCTGATCAAAGGCTACACCGAGAAACAGTGGAGACGGGACTGCAAAGACCTGCCGGCATTTATCATTAAGCGCCTTCCGGTGCGGCTCACTTTTGACAACAATTATTTCAACGCTCTCTATCAGGGCATCCCGATTGGCGGATACACGAAGATGGTGCAGGCAATGCTCGATGCCCCCGGCATTGAAGTGCGGACGGGCATTGACTATCTGTCCGAGCAGGAAGCGCTCCGGAAGCTCGCCCGAAAAGTGATTTATACCGGCCCGATCGATGCCTATTTTGATTACTGCCTCGGACACCTAGAATACCGTTCCGTCCGCTTCGAGACCGAGATCCTCGACATCCCGAATTTCCAGGGAAATGCCGCCGTGAACTATACGGACCGCGAGACACCCTGGACCCGGATCATCGAACATAAATGGTTTGAATTCGGAAAAGACGAGGACGGCCATGATCTTCCGAAGACTGTCATTTCCCGCGAATACTCCTCCGAGTGGAAGCCGGGCGACGAGCCCTATTATCCGGTCAATGATGCGAAAAACGGCGCACTCTATGCTGCCTACCGCGAGCTTGCCGACAAAGAGCCGGACGTCCTCTTCGGCGGCCGTCTCGGTGAATATAAATACTACGATATGGATCAGGTCATCGCCGCCGCGCTTCATGCGCCGCTACTGTGACAGGACGATGCACCCGCCAGAGGAGGAACCCCCATGTTTTACCGTTATGACGGGGAACTGAAAGAAATTGAATATACCGATATCGCCGGAGATGCCCTGACCATCGGCTATCTCCGCGTGGAAAATCTCCCGGAAGTGCTTACGGTTCTCGGGCTTCCCGGGACGATTGCGGAGAAATGCTGCCCGGCAGATCTTCCCTTCCGCTCTTCGGTGGAAACGTATGATGATTTCACCCTGGCCACCCTGAAGATCGTCGGGGAGAATCTTTCCAAAGAGGAGGACCGGATCGGCATGGTTTTCCGCAGCAATCTGCTGCTTATTGTGGACATTCTGGATTCGGACGGTTCCACAAGGGGTGTGTTCTTTGATGCGCT
>JAZUHZ010000143.1:0-3873 GCA_045642005.1 Candidatus Avilachnospira sp. | reverse complement strand
CACGAGGATCGGAGGGCTCCGGCCCGACAGAGGCTATATCGGCGCGAAATCGGCAAAGCTCATGAGCCAGATGAAAAACACGGAAAAGCGCATCAGCCGTTCCGTGGAGGAAAAGAAGGCTCTTCTGAAGGACTCGGAAAGAGCGGACGAGCTGAAGATCGTTCCCGAAAAGAACCGTTCCGGCGTCCTGGTGGAGTTCCTGCATACGGACATCCTTTACGGAGAGGAAACGGTCGCAAGAGACGTTACCTTCAGTCTGAAGAACGGGGAAAGGATCGCCCTGTGCGGTCCCAACGGCAGCGGCAAGTCCAGCATCCTGAAACTGATCACGGGAGAGGACATCGCCCATACCGGCTATGTGAAGGTCTCTTCTTCTCTGAAGATCTCCTACGTACCGCAGGATACATCCTTCCTGAAGGGACGTCCTTCCGAACTGGCGGAAGGCAGGGGAGTGGAGAAGAGCGTGTTCTTTGCCATGCTCTCAAAGCTGGGCTTTGACGAAAACGACATGGGAAAGGATGTCTCCTCCATGTCCATGGGGCAGAGAAAAAAGGTGGCGCTCGCGCTCTCCATCAGCGAGAATGCGGGTCTGTACATCTGGGACGAACCTCTCAACTATATCGACATCATTTCCCGCGGACAGCTGGAAGACGTGATCCTCAGGGACTGTCCGACCATGATCTTCGTCGAGCATGAAAAGATGTTCTGCGAGAATGCGGCCACCGGAATCGTATATCTCTGATCGGCGCAGCAGTAAAATATACCCGTTAAGAAAAGGCCCGCTCACCGTTTCCGGTGGATGGGCCTTTGGAATCTCCGCTGTCGTTTTGCTACATTTCTTTCAGAAGAAAAGCCATATAATGAGGTAATGTCAGAATCTGCCCTTCTCTGCCTACATTGTAATCTCCGAGTTTGACAGCGCTCCTGACATGATACTTCTCCGGATGATTCAAAATGGTTTTGGTGCTCTTGGTATTGCCTGTGCTCGCCTTGACCTCAATGAGCGTACATTCCCCTTTATACCGCATTACGAAGTCAACTTCAAGCCCCGAATCCTTATGGTAATAGTAAAGGCTGCGTCCCATTTTTGTAAAAATGTCCGCTATGAGATTTTCAAAAACCGCACCTTTATATCCGTACAGGTTCCCCTGTAAAATGTCGTACTGTGTGCCGTCCTCCAGCATACTGACAAAAAGACCGCAGTCGCACATGTAGACTTTGAAAGTGTCTTCCTCCGCATTGCCGTCAAGAGGAAGCTCCGTAATGGAAAGATTGTAGCATCGGGAAATAATACCGGCATCTTCTATCCATTGCAGGCTGCCTTCATATCTGGAAGCCGTAGTCCCTTTTTTGACAACAGAGTATTGAAATTTTTTGTTCTCCTTGCTGAGTTGTTTCGGGATAGACTGAAAGCACTGCCTGATGATGGCTTTGTCCTTTCTTTCCGCATATTTGACCATATCGTCTTCATACGATCGAACGATATCCCTCTGAATGGTCAAAACGGAATTCATTTGCCTGGTATCGACAAATGTCTGTACTGCGTCCGGCATACCGCCTACAACAGAATACTGCAGAAGGAGACTTCTCATTCTGTTATGGAGCGCTTCGGGTACGGGCTGTTCCTCTTCCAGACATTTTTTCAGCAGGGCTATAACATCTTCGCTTATATCATTGGCCCATAAAAACTCCTCAAAATCCAAAGGGAACATATCCATTACGGTCTCGTAACCGACGGGAATAGACCTCGGTTCTTTATCTCCGTATCCTTTAACACCAAGGAGGGAACCGGTCCCTATCACATCAAATCTGCCGTCCAGTTTGAAAAATTTGAGTGCTGTTCTTGCATCGGGACAAATCTGGATCTCATCCAGGACCAGTACGGTCTGTCCTGCTTCAAAGACGGCTTCTTTCCCAAGCAGAGCGGAAAGAAGCATGATAATATTATCAATTTCGAGAGATCCGGAAAACACCGAAACATAAGAAGGATCGGTAAAGAAATTAAGGTAGACGACGTTTTTATAGTATTTATGAGCGAAATCAAGGACGGAGAAGGTTTTTCCGCATTGACGGCAGCCTTTTATAATAAGCGGTTTATGTCCTTCGGTATTTTTCCACTCCAGAAGTTTTTCTTCGATTTTTCTTTTCAGCATACTTGATCACCTCTGCCTATCATAGTATAAACGGAATGTTAAACTTTTTCAAGGGAGTTTCAATGTGTATATACAACTTTTTCAAACGACTTTGAGCCAATTCTGCAGTTTTTCAGAACGACTTGGAGAAAAGTATTCTCTGTTCCGGCTGACAGGGGAGTAAATACGGATATCCCCGTAAAAAAGGCTCACTCACCGTTCCCGGTGGATGAGCCTTTGGAATAACAGGTTATTATTTTTACAGTCCTTTCAGAAGCCTGGTTCCGCACCCGGTACAGTAATTGCCTCCGTCGTTCTTTTTCCCGCAGTTCGGACAGTAATTCATCACCTGCGGTCCCCGCCTGTCCGGTGACTCATGCAGCGGACTCTCCGGGAAAGTATCCGTCCCGTAGTCGCCGGGGCCTTTTTCTGCCGTCCGGGAAATCATCGCGGCAAATGTGAAATCCATTTCCGGCCTTCCGGAGGCTATGGCGGCAAGAAGGGCCCTGCAGAACGATCCGCAGCCGTACATTCTTCCGTCCGGCCCCGTCAGGGATTCTCCCCGGGCAAATGTCTCGGGAAGCTCATATGCATCGAACGCATTATGCAGCGTGCAGAGGATCCTGCCGCCTTTTCCGATATAGAGACAGGGCTCGTAGGGATGGCTTCCGAGCGTGTAATCTTGACCGTTGAAGGAAAAGACCACGCCTCCGTTCCCGTGCTTCAGCAATCCGTATTCCGGATCCGGAAGCGAATCCATGAGATCCTGATCAAACGCATTTACCCGGAAGGAGGTATCTTCTCCGTCATACCGCAGCACGATATAATCTCCGTCGTAACTGCTTTGCGCGTCAATGACCGCAGCTATTCTGCCATGATACAGAATGACGCATCCGATATACTGTTCCATATCCATTGTCGTATCCTTTCTTCCGATCCCGTTTTATCAGGGGCATCGGACGGTGATTACTGTTCGGAAGACCTGCGGCTGCCGTGCCGGAGCTTTCCGCCGATCCGGCCGAAAAGCATGGGATAAACGCCCAGGACCGTAAAGCATGAGATCATATAACGGATCGATCTTACCGCAAAGGAAAGACTCGATGACGATGCCAGGAATTCTTTTGAGAACGGAACCTCCAGGAGCTTATCCGTCAGAACGAAGACGACAAGTCCGCCGAGAGTACGCAGGATCATACCGGATACTTTTTCTGTGTTTTCAAACCGGACATACTTTTCCTCAAAGAGAAAGCCCGTGACCATTCCGAAAGCAATGCCCAGCGAGGAAAAGAAGTCTGCGCTCTTACAGAAGAAACAGCCTGTGAGCCCGACCGCCAGCACGATCAGGTAAACGATGTGCTGATTTCTTATGCTCGAGACCATCAGGATCACCAGCGCGGAAACAGCCCAGCCTGCCAGTATGTCGGTGGGATAATGTATGCCGAGAGCAAGCCTTGAAAGTCCGATGAGGACCGGCATCAGGAACAGAACGGCCTTCAGAACTTTCTTTTCCGTATTGCATCCCAGCGCGGCATAGGTGGAAACGGAGTTCGTGGCATGACCGCTCGGGAAAGAAAAGCCCTGTATCGTTATATCGTAGGGATCTCCCTTGCTTGAGCGCGGTTTCAGACACTTGATGTCGCTGTGATCGAAATAAGGGCGGCGGCGGACAACGATATTTCCGAGCATGACGGTGGCCACCAGAGACGTGACGAAATATATGCCGATCTTTTTTCCGAGATCC
>JAZUHZ010000142.1:0-2029 GCA_045642005.1 Candidatus Avilachnospira sp. | reverse complement strand
TGTTTTGATCGTTCCGCTCCATGAACATCCAGCTTCATTTTTTCTTGCTTTCCGTTTACTGTTTGCGTTACTTTCTGAAATTTCTTTTCAAAGAATCTTCAGGGTCTGTGCATTAACTGTTATTCTCTTTTCAAGGTGCTTTTCGCTCTCCCCGGGGCCACTTTTTCAGCTCCCGTCTTGCGAGCGCCCGATTAATATATCACTCTGCGTTTCCTTTGTCAACCACTTTTTTTACTTTTTTCAAAGTTTTTTGTGATCGCCTCGGTTCCCAGCGGGCTCTCTCCCGAGCGCCCGCTTATACTACCTCATGACGCTTCTATTGTCAAGCGGTTTTTTTACTTTTATCAAAAAAAGCTTCAGCCTCTCTATTTCCCGGCAGAAAGCCTTTCTCATAGAAGCGGCATCGCCGTTCTTTTGGCATAGGACTCCAGAAATTCCTTTTTCGGACCGAAAAGACCTCCTGAGGCTTTGATCTCAACCATGATCTCTGCTGACAGGTCCTTCATCAGGGTCATGACCTTCCCTGCACATTCTTCCGTAAACTGATTCAGAATCACTTGCGCTCCTGAGGGATCGTCCTCCGCAATGAGATTCTTTACGGAGCCGATTCTTTCTTCTTCCAGCTTTATCAATTCCTTTTCCAGAAGAGAAAGCTTCTTCTTTACCGTTTTGCCGAACCGTTCCTCATCTATACTGATCAGGGAAGAAAGTCTCTCGGCTGCCCACCAGAGAGATTCTTCTGAATAGAATTCCCCTCCGGCAGAGAGAGGAACCGGAAGATGGAGTTCCTCCCCGGGAATCCATCCGACAGGAAGATAAAGGCTTACGCACGGAGTTCCCGGCGCCCACAGAAAACGAAGGATCCCTGTTTCCGCTTCATAAGACATGTACATCGAGGCCGCTGTCTGTGCCTCGTCCCAGGAACACGCGTGCATGCATACGGAAATATTATTTCCCGTCATGGCCCCGAACCGTGGCGCATTGACTTCCTCCTCCGAATGATCTCTGAAAATGGTCTGAAGATCCGAAAAACCGACTTTTCCTTCTTTTTCGAGGATTCCGGTCAGGAGCTTCATCATCCGTCTTCTCCTGGGAAGGGCGTTTCTCTGACGGGAAGCGGGAAGCGTATAGGCTTTTGCAAAGTTGATGGGTTCCGAAGGATGCAGCCATCTCTTCTCGCGGACCAGCTTTTCCATATTTTCGGAGAAGAGATCATAATCTGTTTCTATTGTATAACAGTTGGATACTGCAGTATAATCGCGGATCTCGCGGGCCGCCCATTCTCTTCCTGCCGTCTCCATCACCCAGATTTCCTTTTTATCACAGAGGATATACGAATTTTCATACCTCCGGTCAAAAAGACGGGAGGCATTGGCATTCTGGCCGTGCTCGCTAAGAAGGCCGGTGAGCACCCGGATTGCCTCTCTGCAGGAGGCTGCATGTTCAAGAGCATAACGGAGCATATCCATTCCGAGCATTCCCTCTTCTGTTTCCGCAGGGCACCTGGATCCTTCCGCCTCATTTCCGATAAAGAGTCCTTTTTCATTGGCCCCCATCTCAAATCCGTGAATCCAGTATGGTTTGGACCCGAGTACAGCATACTTTCCGTTTTCTCCCGGAAAATAAACCAATGGCTGACATTCTCCGAGCGGCCTGTCGCTGTTTTTCATAAGAATGTTTTTCCCGTGGCCTGTTAAGCTGCCGTGAACGGCAATCGTATCACACATAGTTCCTCCAAAAATAAAAAGGCGGTACCGCTCCCTCCCGGCAGAGAACACATCCGAAAAGGAACCGTACCATCCTTCAGTTTACAGATTCTGTCAGAAAACTCGCAGGATTTCTTTTGCCAGCGCGTCAATCTTTACGTCAAGAGCTCCGTAGAATCTCACCATGGAAAGGCCGTCAATAAGCGCATGATGAACCTGAACGGTGAACGGCATGATGATCCGCCCTTCCGCATTTTCCCGGAAACCGCCCCATACAAACTGGGGATTGGATTCCCCGTTCGAGGCAGGTACCGCCTGGGTAT
>JAZUHZ010000141.1:0-12515 GCA_045642005.1 Candidatus Avilachnospira sp. | reverse complement strand
TGCAGGGCGTGAAACATCAAAGATGTTTCACGGCCTGCATTGTTTCACGCGTCTCATGCCTCAGATCTTCGGTCTTTCGGGGAAACCGATCTTTTTCCGGACTTTTCTCATCGTCTTTTCGGAATAGTAGCGGGCCTTGTCCGCATTGTCCACGATGATCTTGTCGATGGCGGCTTTGTCCTTGGAAAGCTCATTGAAACGGTCCTGGAGAGGCCCGAGAACGCCGACAACGGCCTCACCCACGCCCTCCTTGAAGGCGCCGTAGCCGAGGCCCTTAAACTCTTCTTCGCACTCCGCCGTGGTTTTTCCGGTGCAGGCGCAGTAGATGTCGATAAGGTTGGAGATGCCGGGCTGCTCTTCGCAGTAATGCACTTCTCCGAGAGAGTCGGTGACGGCACGCTTAAACTTCCGCATGATGGTATCGGGATCATCCATGAGATAGATGGATCCGTTCGGGTTCTCATCGGATTTGGACATCTTTTTCTCGGGGTTCTGGAGGCTCATGATCTTGCGGCCCGTTTTGCCGAGCCAGATGTCCGGAACGGTAAATACATCGCCGTAAATGGCGTTGAAACGCTCCGCCAGGGTTCTCGTAAGCTCCAGATGCTGCTTCTGGTCAATGCCTACCGGAACCACATCCGCCTGATAAAGGAGGATGCCCGCCGCCATAAGGGTGGGATAGGTAAGAAGTCCGGCATTGATGTTGTCGGCGTGTTTTGCGGCTTTGTCCTTAAACTGGGTCATCCGCTGCAGTTCGCCGATATAGGTATAGCAGTTCAGGATCCAGGCGAGCTCTGCATGATTCTGCACATGGGACTGGTAGTAGATGCAGTTCTTCTCCGGATCGAGACCGGCTGCGATATACAGGGTGAGCAGATTGCGGGCACGTTTCCTGAGTTCCGCGGGATCCTGCCGCACGGTAATGGAATGAAGATCCACCACGCTGAAGAAAGTGAGGTATTCGTCACTTAAGGTCACCCAGTTCTTTAAGGCACCGAGATAATTGCCGAGTGTCAGATTCCCGGTTGCCTGCATTCCTGAAAACAGTACTTTTTTGTCGTCAAACATAAAAACCTCTTAATGGATGCTTTGCAAGAAAGCATTGATAAAATTATTCTGATAAAGAACTGAAAGCAGTTCATTTTCACTGATTTCCCGGATCGCGTTCGCACACACCGGAACATGCGGCAGGATGTTGACCACGATCATCAGGATCCAGATATACACGGTGGCCTCGCAGATCCCGAACACCACGCCGAGCGCTTTGTTGAGAAAATTGAGGATCGGAAGCCGGGCGATCCGGTCAAGGGTCGCAGCCAGGATCTTTAAGAGCGCCAGGGAGACCAGGAATACCGCTACAAAACAGATGGCGGTAAAGACCGTCTCCCGGGAAATGCCTTTGAGTTTCGGAAGAACCTCTGTCTCCACCCACAGCACCCAGGCATGGCTTTCATCCATATAGGGCACCATCTTCGGCGCAAGATTCATTCCGAGGAAGATGGCTGCCGCCACGCTGACGAGCGAGGTGAGCATCCTGACCAGTCCCCGCTGGTATCCCTTCCAGATCAGGATGGCATACAGGAGCACCGTAAGAATGAGCACGAGGTCATCCTTCACAAGATCATAAATTCCCATATCAGTAAATGAAATCCTCTTCCTTCAGGATGAGAAGACCGTCTTTATTATACTTTGAATGGAAGAGACCGGAGATCCGCTTTCCGATGGGCGGCTTCTCGGCTCTGTCGGCGGTATCCTCGATGAGGTCCTCCGCGGCCTGTTTTGTCAGGGCAACGCCGTCCTCTTCGAGAAGCTCGATTCTTTCATAAAGGGCGAGCATGCTCTTTCCGTCAATGACACAGTCAATGTCGGTGGCATACTGCACGCAGTACTGGGCAAAATCGTCGATGCTCATGACTTCATCGTCTGCGTATTCGCGGGAAAGCGGTGCCGGTACCCGGGGTTCGTCCTCCTGCTCAGGCGCATCCTGTGTATAAGCAGGTGTCGCCGGTGTCTTCATGGCAGCGGGGCCGGAAACCGGGGCTTCTTTTTCCGCGGCGGGAGCCGGCAGGGAATAGTCCTTCTTTCTCGCATCCTCATCGGTGAGATAGTCGCAGAGATCGAAGATGCCGGGCAGGGTCTCTTCCAGTTTGTCAAGACCGTCGGCATTATCCACAAGGACAACGTTGACATCGGATCTGCGGTCGGAAAGGATACGGCAGACACTTTCTGCCACAGCGGGCAGCATTTCGCCGGCGTGTTCAATGACAAAGTCTTTGCCGGCAATCTTCTGGAGTGCTTTTTCGGTAAGTCCTTTTTCATTGAGTTTTTCGGCGGCGGTCTTTACCGCGCCGTTCGAGAGGCCGCGCGCCGCATGAAGAAGCTTCAGCTCTTCCACGGCGATGTCAAGACCTTCCTGGTCGTCTTCGGCTTCAATGATCAGATGGAAAGCGGGATACCGCTTTATCGGAGCGGGCGCTTTGGTTTCACGAACGGGTTCCTGAACCGGGGCCGCCGGAGCGGGAATTTCCGTCTTTTCCGGTTTCTTTTCCGTAAAGGAGGGTCTGGCCTGAAGCTTCGGACGGATCACGATGGTGGCATCCTCTTCCGGAGTCAGTTTCGCGGAGGCAACCCGGGCGTCTGCGAGGATCGTTTCCGCATCGGGATCCTTTTCGGGGATCACAATGCCGGGAACAGGAACTGCGGTGACCGGAACCGGGATCCTGCCGGTGGCGTCAAGAATTTCCTCTTTCTCCTCTGCGGGTTCTGCGGGGACTTCCGGATCGGTGATGAAGCCTGCGTTCACCGGGGTTTCCTCCGGTACGAAGAGCTCCCCGGCGGGGGCCGCCGGAGCCGTGATCTCAGGATTCACGACAGTCTCTTCCCATGCAGACTGCTGCGCAGCCTGCATGTTGAAAGAGGGCGCAACCTGCATGTTGAAAGAGGGCGCAGCCTGCATGCTGGGAGCCGGAGCAGTATGCATGCTGTAAGCAGGGGCGTGCGTTGTTTCTGTGGTCATGACGGGAAGCGGAGCGGACTCTGCGGGCTCTTCTGCCGTGGTATCGGGTTCCTCCGGTTCAGGAGTTTCTTCTTCCACAGGCATCGGAGGCTCTTCGGTCTCTTCTTCCACGAAATCACGGTCGAGATAATCCGGATCGTTGGCATTCAGATAGGAATGGAAGGCTTCGTCTTCATTTTCCATCCGGATCCTTGCGAGCCGGTCGCCTTCGGTGAGTTTTTCCTCCGGGACCTCCGGCTTTGCATAGTGCACGCCGGCGTTGGCGATGGAGTTCGGATACAGGAGCGCACGCTGCTCGTCGGTCAGTTTGGCATATTTCTGCTTCAGCTTCAGTGCCTTGAGGCCGTAAGGAGAATCGGCAAACATAAGGGAGATCCGGTCGGCGAGGGCAACGGCATCCTGGATCCTTCCGGCGGATTCGTAGGTGGTGGCCAGCTCATACATCCACTTCTCATCGGGATCATACTGGCAGTAGAGTTCCAGACACTGAATGAGCTGCGGATACGGCGCATGTTTCACCTTCATGATCATGTACTGGAGGAGAAGACATCCGGGATCGTCCGGAGCCACCTGGCTGTATTCCTGATAATAATCTTCGGCTTCCGTTACATTGCCGGAACGGACGGCCAGTTCGGTGAGCTTATAAAGGATGCGTTTTTCCGCAGGAGAATGCTCCGGGGAACGTTCCATGGCCAGGATCAGCGTATCCTTTGCGCTGTCGTATTTCTGGTTTTCTTCAAAAACGGAAGCTGCAAGCGTCAGGAGATTCACGTTTCTGACTCTGTTCCAGTCAATCGCCTCGGTCACCCTGAGGGCGGTGGCATAATCGCCTTCACCGGCGAGTTTCTTGATCTGTTCTATTTTAAGATTGAACTCGTACTTATCCATATCCGTTCCTTTCAAATAAGTTCCGTGCGTCCCTTAAGCGCCCGCTCCAGAGTCACTTCATCCACATTTTCGATGTCTCCGCCGACGGGAATTCCCGATGCGATCCGTGTTACTCTGATCGTAAGTTCCAGTGTTTTTATCAGTTTATTGATGTACATGGCGGTGCTTTCGCCTTCCACGGTCGCGCTCAATGCCACGATCACTTCGGTTTCCGGCTCCGCGTTCTGAAGCCTCATGAGAAGCTCCCTTAACTTAATATCGTTCGGTCCGATGCCCAGCATGGGAGAGATGCTGCCGTGCAGCACATGATACACGCCGTCATAATGACCGGTTTTTTCGTAGGCTGCCAGATCTCTCGGGCTTTCCACCACCATGATTTTTTTATGATCTCTGCGGGCGGAACGGCAGATCGGGCAGATCTCCTCGTCTGTCACGGTCTGGCATTCTTTGCAGAACCGGACCTGTTCCCGGGCCTCCCGGATGGCATCGCTCAGGGCTTTTACCTGCTCTTTCGGCATTCCCGTGATATGAAACGCCATCCGCTGCGCGCTTTTGGCTCCGATCCCCGGAAGCCCTTTTAATGCTTCAATCAGTTTTGTGATACTCTGGCCGTAGTAGTCCATTAAAGACCGAATCCTCCGAGACCGGGCATTCCGCCGGCCATCTGCCCGTAGGCTTCATCGCTCTTCTCGTCCACCTTTGCGGAGGCATCGTTCACGGCAAGAAGAACGAGCTCCTCCAGGGTTTCCTTATCCTCGGGATCGATGGTTTCCGGATCAATCGTCACTTTTGTCAGAAGCTTTTTGCCGGTCATGACCACTTTGACAGCGCCGCCGCCTGCGGTGCCTTCAAACTCCATGGCCTCCATCTCTTTCTGCTTTTCCTCGGCCTGACGCTGAAGGCGCTGCGCCTGTTTCATGATATTTGCCATATTGCCGGGAATTGCCATCCCGCCGCCGTAACCTTTTTTCATAAATTCATCTCCTATTCAATATCGACGGGGAAGTTGATCTTTTTGAGATCCTCGTCTGTAATGATCTGTTTTTCCTCCGGGAACTCGTCTCTCATGGCCATCCTTGCCAGGAACGGGATGTTGACGCCGAGTTCTCTGAGAGCGATATTAGACAGTTTCACCAGCCCGTTCTCTTCATTTTTCGAGGCAAGGGTGAAATTGATCTTGTTCTTAAATACGATGACAATGCCGCCGTGCCCTTCCGTGAGGACGGTGTTGTCTCCGAAAAGCGCCCTGTTTGCGGGAGAAAGACCGGAGACCAGTCTCGGCCAGTTGGACCGGATGATCTCGAGCTTTTCCCCGATATTCGTTGCGGGGGCTTTCTCTGCAGGCGGCGCAGCCGCCTGTGCAGGACTCTGAGGTACTGCGCCTTGCGGCGCAGCTTCCTGCCGGACGCCCGGCTGTGAGCTCGCCGAAGGTGCGTGCTGCCGGGGCGTTGTTTGCTGCGGTGCGGCCGGTGCTGCCGCCTGCTGCGCGTTTCTTTCCGCTGCGAGCCGTTCTTTGATGGCATCCGCCGCAGTGCGGCTGCCGGGAGCCGCGGGTTCTTCCGGTTTCTGTACGGGGGCCGGAGCTGTCTGGCTTACGGGCACAGGATCCTGCGGCAGGGGTTCTTCCGGGATTCTTTCCGTGCCGGACGAGGTGAGACGGATGAGTTCCACTTCCAGAAGCACCCGTTTCCTTGCGGCAAACCGCATCCGGTTCTGGAGCTCCGCCATGTCCGAGATCAGACGGATCAGCGCATAACGGGGCCAGAGACGGGCATCCTCCCGGATCCGCCGGAGAGAGTCTTCCGTGACTTCCAGCACCGAATCGCCGCCTTTGGTGGCATCACATACGAGCACATTCCGGAGATACCAGATAAAATCGCTGACAAAGAGTCCCGGTTCTTTTCCCTCGAGGATCGCGCGGTCCAGAATGTTGAGGGCGGTACCCGGATCTTTTCCCGCGATCGCATGATAGAGATCGGAGAAAACGCTCATATCGGCAGCGCCGAGAACCGTAAGAACCTTGTCATAGGTAAGGGTCTCCCCTCTTGCGAAGGAAAGGCACTGGTCCAGGATCGAGAGGCTGTCCCGCATGGAACCGTCTGCCGCGTCCGCAATGTAATCGATGGCTTTTTCCTCTGCCAGGAAACCTTCCGATGCCATGATCGTGTGGATATATTCCGAGATGGTGGCTTTGCCCATTCTGCGGAAATCATACCGCTGGCACCGGGACAGGATCGTCTGCGGTACTTTCTGCGGATCTGTCGTGGCCAGAATGAAGATCACATACGCCGGCGGTTCCTCCAGGGTCTTCAGGAGCGCATTGAACGCGCCCGTCGAAAGCATATGGACCTCATCAATAATGTAGACTTTGTATTTTCCGTCCGTGGGCGGATACTCGACCTGCTCGCGGATATCCCGGATGTTGTCGACACCGTTATTGGAGGCGGCATCAATCTCAAATACGTCCAGGCTGGATCCTTCCATGATCGACTGGCAGACCGGGCACACGTTGCAGGGATTCCCCCCGTTTTTCAGGGCATCCGGGCAGTTGACCGCCCTGGCCATGATCTTTGCCACGCTGGTTTTTCCGCATCCTCTGGTACCGCAAAAAAGATAGGCGTGACCTATCCTTCCGTTGAGGATCTGGTTTTTGAGCGTACCGCTTACGGCATCCTGTCCCCTCACATCATCGAAGGTGACCGGGCGCCACTTACGGTATAAAGCCTGATATGCCATAAAGCCCTGCCTTTCTGGACATACTTTCCTAGAATTTTACCTCATGACGAAGTAGAATTCAACTGTTTTCCACAACATTTTGAGGATTCGGGCGGCGAAATCGCAACATAGCGGCCGGATCCGATGATTCCTTTTTTACGCTTCCGAAAGCCCCATGTAAGAATTTTCACAGAATTTATATTTTTAGACCACATCCTCTTCACAGGTTCCCGCTATTATATGACCATAAGCTTTTCATACTCATAAAGGAACCGCGAGGTTCCACATACCCCCTAAGAATGGAGACCCGCCTCATCTGAGGCGGGTCTTTCATTCTGCGGCCGTGAATTCACATCCATCCGGAATTCCCAGGGGCTGTGACAGACAAAAAAAGAGTGGACAAACGGCTGTCGGAAGCCGGTTGTCCACGATGCTTAAACTGCTGCCATAATCAGATGGAAACGAATCAGCACCCCCATGGCTCTGAATAATCATACATACTGACGGAGCTTACCTTGCGAGAAGTTCCCGAAGAAGGGCGGGGGCGTCTTCCATGGTGGGAAGAAGAGCGTAGATATAAGCCTCGTCCCCGGGTTTTGCAGGCACGGCATCCGGGATAAAAAAGACCCTGGCGCCGCTTCGGTACCCCGCGCGGATCCCGGATCCGGAATCCTCACAGACGATGCAGTTTTCGGGACGGACACCGACACGGTCCGCCGCGGTAAGGAAAATATCCGGCGCGGGTTTTCCGTTTTTCACTTCGTCACCGGTCACGATGGCATCGAAACAGTGAAGAAGACCGGCGCTCTCCAGATGCGGGTAGGTGCGGGAGGCAAGCGTCATGGAGGCTACGGCCTTTTTGATTCCCAAAGAATCCAGGAGACGGAAGAATTCCCGGACGCCCGGCTTAATGAGCTTTTCCGGACCGCGGGACCGGATGATCTCCTCCGAGATTTCCACCCGGCGCTGCCAGATCACGGGATAATCAAAATCCGCCCCGCAGTATTCCTTAAAAATCTGCTCCGCCCTTTGAGGGTCGATGGATCTCGTTCTGGCGAGCGCCTCTTCCGGCATGGGAAATCCTTTTTCCGCTGCCGCGCGCCGCCAGGATTCCATATAAATACGCTCCGTATCCAGTACGGTGCCGTCAATATCAAAAAGAACTGCTTCTACTTTCATAAAAAAACTTTCTCCTCTTTCTTATACCGGCTTCCAGATCAGCCAGATCAGGAGATATCCCGTCACAGCCGCTGCCAGCGTAAAGGGTACGCCGTATTTCATAAAGGTGCCGGAACTCACCTCATACCCCTCCTTCCGGAGAATGCCGAGGCCCGCAATATTGGCGCTGGCGCCGATGGAGGTGAGATTTCCGCCGAGGGTGGCGCCGGCCAGAAGACCGAAATACAGAAGATTCGGATGGACGCTGAGGCCTCCGGCTTCGGAAAGCCGTTCCGCGAGAACCGCCACCACCGGAAGCATGGTTGCCGTATAGGGAATATTGTCAATAAAGGCAGAAAGAAGAACGGACATCCATACGATCACGGTGTAGACAAGAAAGATGGAGCCGCGGGATCCGTCTCCGGACAGTCTGGCAATCGTCTCGCCGATCAGGTCGATGACGCCGGCCTTGGCAATTCCCCCGATCACAACGAAAAGACCGGCAAGCAGGAAAATCGTATAAAAATCGATTTCCCGGAAAGCTGCCTTCACTTTCACGGCGTTTCCGTCCTTCCGGAACTGATGGAGAACTCCGATCAGGAAAAAGGCAATGCACAGAAGACCGTTGGTGATGTCCGGTTTGTAAAAGGCGCCGGGCGCCGCATTCTCTTTATAAGGAATAAAGGAAACAAGGATCAGGGAGATCACGGTTCCTGAAAGAAGCAGTGCGGGAACCTTGTCCTTTACCTCCGTGCGGTCCTGCATTTCCACCTTCTGATTCTCCCTGCGGAACTTCCACAGGATAATGAGGGCGGAAGCCAGCGCTCCCGCTTCGGTGACAAAGAACATGCCGGGACGTCCTTCCGTGAAGAAGAAATCCATGAAATCCAGCCCGGCAGCCTTTGCGAGAAGAATGGAGGTGGTATCTCCGACCAGCGTGGCGGCACCCTGCAGATTGGAAGAGATCGAAATGCAGATAATGGCCGGCACCGGGGAGATTTTCAGTTTTTTACATACGGCCAGCGCCACCGGAGCCATCATGAGAACCGTGGCGACGTTATCGACAAAGGCCGAGATAATTCCGGAAAAAAGGGACATGGCGACGATCATCCATTTCACGGAACCCGTTTTGGAAATGATGATATCGCTCAGCAGGTTCGGCATCCGGGACTCGATAAAAAAGAAGACCGTTCCCATGGTTCCGACGATCATCATGAGGACATTCCAGTCGATCTCGGAAAGCGCATCCGAAACCGTATAACGGAACCCGGAAAAGATCCCGAGACTTCCGATGATCACAAAGAGAACTCCCGAGCCGACCGCCACATAGGGACGGATCTTCGGGAAAGAGAACATCAGAAAATAAGTTACGACAAAAACCGCGAGGGCAAAAACCGTAAGGCTGCTCATAAAAACTGCTCCTTTAAGGGAATAAAACCGGTATTTCCGTGTCCGGTTCTGATTATACCATACTGTATGGTTTCTAACACCGTGAAAACCGCGGATTACCCGGCCGCATGATTTTTGTGAAACATCTCCGATGTTTCACGAAAATCATGGAATTATTGCGCCTTCGCGATCTTCACGATCCGGCTGGTTCCGAGCCGCTCCGCGCCAAGCGAAAGGAAGGTTTCCGCGTCTTCTAAAGACGCGATCCCTCCGGCGGCTTTGATCTTTACCCCGGGACCGATCGCTGCCGCAAAAAGCTTCACATCCTCAAATGTCGCGCCGCCCTTTGAGAACCCCGTGGAGGTCTTGATGAAATCGGCGCCGGCTTCGGTGACGGCTTTGCAGAGCGCGGTCTTCTCCTCGTCCGTAAGAAGGCAGGTCTCGATAATGACCTTCAGGATTTTTTCGCCGCAGGCTTTTTTCAGCGTCCGGATCTCTTCTTCCACACTTTTGTAGTCGCCTTCGCGGGTCCAGCCGTTATTGACCACCATATCGATCTCATCGGCACCGTTTGCGATGGCATCTTTCGTCTCGAATTCCTTCGTGGCCGTGGTGGAATACCCGTTCGGGAATCCGATCACCGTACAGATCCGCAAACGGTCCCCGACGTATTCTTTTGCCCTTTTTACATAAGAGGGGGGAATGCATACCGAGGCGGTCTGATATCTGATGCCGTCATCGCAGATCGCCCGGATTTCCTCCCAGGTGGCGGTCTGTGATAAAAGAGTATGGTCGCAGTGGCGGAGTATTTCGTTTAATTCCATTTTTGTTACCTCACTTCCGGGGGTATTGTACCACAAAAAAGGGATTTTTCACCACAATCGATGAAAAACCATTGAAAAAGTAAACCGGCCCGGAACCGGAAAATTTGAGACTCCCGTCGGCCACCCCTTCGTAAGTGATGATTCACCCCCTCCTCTGCTGAAGCCGCTGAAATTATTTTACTTTTCCGGCTTTCAGAATGCTTCTGAGGTGAACCGGGTCTGTGCTGCATATTTTCAGTACAATTTTTTCCGGAAGCGTGTTATACTGTACCCAGTTTTTCAAAGCAGGCAGAAAGAATGGAAGTGAAAAGAAAAAATCTCGCATACGCTGTCGTTTATGCTGCGTATGCTTCTATCTATGTGGCACGCCTCAATCTTTCCATGGCGGGGCCGGATCTGAAGGCGGAGGGTGTTCTCTCGACGGCGCAGATCGGTTACCTTGGCACGGCGTTTTCCGTGATCTATGCCGCCGGAAGGCTTTATAACGGGATGCGGTCGGATACCGAAGAACCCAGGAAGATGATCTTTACCGGGCTTTTGCTCTGCGGCGCGGCCAATCTTCTTTTCGGGCTGTTTCCGCCGTTTCCGGGAATCCTCCTTTTATGGGCGGTGAACGCCTTTGCGCAGTCCATGCTCTGGTCATCGGTACTCCGGATGGTGGATCACTTATATAAGGAAGACAGCAGCCTTCTCACAAGGCGGCTTTCCACGATGGTGAGTTCCGTGGCCAGCGGCAATATCGCGGGAATCCTCATCGCCATGTTTCTGATCGCGCGTCTCGGTGTCCGGTGGGCATTCCTCGTCCCGGGGCTTATCACTCTCCTGATGGGTCTTCTGGTATTTTCCACGGCACCGGTTCTTTCAGAAGAAGGAAAGCGGGCAGCGGCAGCCGGTCAGAAAGCCGGTTTCGGCCGGATCTTCCGTCTGCTTCTCGACAGGGAGGTCCGCACCGCGGCCATTCCGTCTATTTGCCACGGGATCATGAAGGACAATGTTACCCTGTGGATGGCGGTATACTTTGTGGATACCTATGCGATCGATATTGCGTCTTCTGCCGGGTATGTCCTGTTTATTCCGCTCATCGGACTTCTGGCGAGACTTCTCTATCCGGCATCCTTACGAATGTGCGGGAACAATGAACACCGGGTTTCCCTTCTGTCCTTCATCGGATGTCTCCTCAGTTCGCTGGTACTGATTTTTATCAGACAGCCGGTGGTGGCAGTGATCGCACTGAGTCTCGTGTATGCTTTTACGTCGCTCATCAATTCCTCCATGCTTTCCATCTTCCCGGCCCGGTTTGAGAAAAAGGGATGTATGGCTTCAGTCGGAGGACTGATGGATTTTGGCAATTACCTCGGCGCAGCCGCCGGATCGTTTATATTCGGTCACACGATCGACGCCCTGGGGTACGGGTTTATGTTCGGCTTCTGGGCCGCGGTATCCGTGCTGAGCATACCGCTCCTTCTCAGATTGAACCGGAAAGTGGAATAATGCCGGTAAAACGAATAATTGCATGAGCGGCGTGAACCATTCAATAACATGATGTGCGTGAAGAAAGGCATCTCTATGTACGAAGAATGTAAGTTTTCAAAAGCCCCCGGTTACGAGGAATCCTTTGCCCGTTTTGAGCCGGCACTTCAGGATTTCTACCGGAATCCGCTTCCCTACCGGATGGATCCGTTCCGGATCTACGGCAATCTCTATTATGTAGGAAACAAAAAGGTGTGCATGCACCTTGTGGATACGGGAGACGGCCTGCTCCTTTTTGATACCGGATACGGCAATGATTTTTATCTCCTTCTGGAATCTATCCGCACTCTCGGGTTTGATCCGCACGACGTAAAGGTCGTGATCCATTCCCACGGTCATTTTGATCATTTTAACGGCGGCAATGCCATGCGGGAACTCTTCGGATCAAAGATCTATATGAGTAAGGTGGATACGGAGCTTCTCCGGGAGAGGCCGGAGCGGGCTCTCTGCGAGTACGGACCGTATAAATACGGGGAGATCTGCTGGCCGGATGAGGAGATTCCGGACGGCGGGGTGATCACCCTCGGAAATACCGCTGTGCGCTGCGTGCTGACCCCCGGACATACCCACGGGACCATGACCTATTTCTTTGATGCGGTGGACGAAAACGGAAAAGCGCTGCACGTGGCCTACATGGGCGGCTGCGGCATGCTGACGGTATACAGGAAATACTGCGAGAGGATGGGACTTCCGGAGGATAAGCTGGAGAAAATGGGAGAATCCATCCGCCGCGTTTATGAGGAGCCCGTGGATATCGTGATCGGAAATCATCCGTCCCAGAACTGTACGATTGAAAAACGGGAGTGGATGCTTTCGCATCCCGGCGAGAATCCCTTTATCAATAAGGAAAGCTGGCATATTTTCCTCGATGCGCTGGAGAAAAACCGGCTGGACCTTTTGAACAGCGAAAGATACTAATTGCATGATGTGCGAATAGCATGATGTGCGTGAAACAGTGTGCCTCCGTGAAACGGCGGAGCTGTTTCACGGAGGCA
>JAZUHZ010000140.1:0-8010 GCA_045642005.1 Candidatus Avilachnospira sp. | reverse complement strand
TGTTTCACGGAGCCGCATGTTTCACACCTGTTATGACGTCTTGTGTCATTTTTACCCCATTTTGTGTCAAATTTTCACTGGTAATTTCTCACGGAATGAGATACAATACAAAACGTAAGGAAAAACAGAGTTTGTTTTTTTATGAGAGAGAGAAAAAACAAATGAAAAGAACAGCACTTTCCAGAGTGAATATGATATTCGCAGTCCTCTTGGCTGCGGTGATTCTTGGCACGGGTGTGAGTTTTCCGTCCTATGCAGCCAAGGTACAGGACAGCGGGAAAAAGGTGTCCTTTCTTTCCGGACTGAATGCCTGGGATGCAGGATCTCTGACCTCCGGTGAGAGAAACTTCCTGAAATATATCGTGGGTATTGTGGATTCCGGTCAGAGCACCACCGTTCATGAGGCCAGCGCGTCCGAGATGTCCGGCTTCGGCGGCAACGTATCCAAGGGCGATTTCAGTTCCATGATGAGAAAAGACATGGACATTATCTTAAATGTTCTCTGCGGCAATGCCTACTACAATCAGGTAGCCAACGGCATTACGATGAACATGTATTTTGAAGCAGACAGCGCCGGCAGTATCAGCGACAACTCAAGAGTCGCAAAAGTCGAGGCTGTGGTGGATCAGGCAGGCGCCCAGGCACTCTCCGGCGCCAATGAAAGATACAAGGCCGCGGTCAATAAGCTTTCCGGCCTTTTACAGTCCGAGGCGGGTGTCACCCTGGATGACAGCCAGGTCGAAGCGCTGACCAAGATCAACAACTGGCTCGTAGCCAATTTCAATTATGACACAGGCGCCACTTCCTATACCGTGGAGCAGACCCTGGATACGAGGCGCGGTGTATGCGGACAGTATTCCCAGATCGTGAAATACTCCTGTGACTACCTCGGCATCAACTGTGATCTGATCGCGGACAGCAACATGGTGCACGCCTACAACAGAGTGTACATCGACGGAACCCCCTATTATATCGATGCCACCTGGAACATCACCAACAAGAATCCGGACGGCTGGTTCCTGAAGACGACAGCGGAATTCGCAGTGGATCATACGATCCCGTAAGGATGCTCCCTCTCAAAATAATTTTATATAAGGTACGGCGGCCGAAAGGCCGTTGTGCTGTTTTTAAAAAAATCCGTCATTCAACTGACAGTTGAATGCCGGATTCCTCTTTTTGGAGTATAGTGGAACAAAACAGGAAGAAAAAAGGAGGAAAAAACCATGCTGCAGCTTAAGAAGAAGGAACAGATTCCGGGAACCGGATGCCTCTTTCTTTCGGAGGAGCAGGAGGCGCACGGAATCCTGGCGGTGATCTACGAAAAGGAGGACAGAACGCGCGGGGTCCGGTTCTTAAATGAAGGAGATACGGAAGAAGACCTCCGGACGGCTATCTTTGGTCCCTCGGAACGGGACGGGGAGATGGTGACCGTGGACATCGGAGCTTTGCCGGGGGAAGATGCGGAGATCGGGAAATTTCTCATGCGGTTTGAGCTTACGTCAGAGGATTTTCTCGAGGGGGTTTCCGAGTATTTCTGCCGCCCGGGCAACAGGGAACGGCTCTCGGGGATGATCCGGGAGGTTGCCGCGTCATTAAAGGCCTCGGAAATCTGATATAGTTTATGCACTTTACCGATTGTTTTTTGTGGATGGAAATGATAAAGTAATGATAGGCTGCCAATATAGGTCCGGTTTTATGGCCCGGACGTTTCTACCGTGATGCCTGAAATCACGACTATTGGCTCGGTTTTATGATTGGCAGACCTTTTCAAGGTCTGTTTTTATATTGAAGGAGAAAATGTATGGATTATCTGGAGTTGGTAGAGAGAGCGTATACCGGAGAAAAGGTGTCAAAAGAGGACTGGGATATTGACTATGTGGTGGAACCCGTCATGGATCTTCTGGACGAATATGACCTTTCCTATGAGAAGGGTGAGATCGTTGCCACCGATGAGGACATGCTCCGCCGTTTCTATGAGGCCGGAAGAAAACTTGCCATCGAGAGCGGCATCTACTGCCAGGATACCGGAAGAATCATAAAGTTCACCGCAGAGGAGATCGATGAGGCCGCAAAGGCGCAGCGGAAGGAAATGGTCACCGGACAGGGAAAGGACGCCTTTACGTTCTACGCGAGAAAGCCGGAAGATCCGAGAAAACCCGGCGTGGTGGCCGGCAACCCCGGATGCCCCATGAATGAAGAGGAATTCCGGATGACGGTAGAGTCCTGGGCCAAAGAGCCCTCGATCGACATGGTCACCTGCGGTTCCATCGTGGATGTCTGCGGCCATACCGTAAGAAGAGCGGAGCCCTCCGAGGTGATCGCCCTGAAGCACGAAATGAAGTTTTTAAACGAGATCTGCGCGAAGGTCGGCCGTCCGTATGTGGGGAGACTTGCTGCGGAGTCGAGCGTTTCCCAGATCGGAGACCTTGCGGCCTTCGGACCCGACGGGATCCGTCCCGGCGACGCTCATCTCGTTGCCATCAATAACGAACTGATCATCACCACCGACAACCTGATCCGCGCGGCCATGTCGACGGATACCGGCGTGTTAAACGCTTCTCTGGCCTGCGTTATGGTGGGCGGAATGGCCGGAAACGCAGCCGGCGCTTCGGTATGCATGATCGCTTCCATGCTGCTGGCCAACCTCATCTGCAAGGCGGATTACCATCTCTGCCATCCCATCCACTTAAAGCAGGTGGCTACCTCGGCCCGCGAGTGCATGTGGCTTCAGAGCGTGGTGTGCCAGGCCTTTGCGCTCTGCGCCCCCAACATCATCATCTGCGACATCTATCCGAAGAACGGCGCCGGTACGAAGGAACTGCTCTACGAAGTGGCAGCCGAGTCCATCGTTATCACGGTTTCGGGCGGCCATCTGGAGGGCTGCGGATCCTGCGACGGCATTAAGCCCAACTGTTCCGGCCTTGAGTGCCGCATGATGGGCCGGGTGGCAAAAGCCTGCGCAGAAAAAGGACTCACGAGAGAAGAGGGCGAAAAGATCGCTCAGGCTCTCTTTGCAAAATATGAATCGACGCTTGACGACCGCAAAGACGGCCTTCACATTTCCGAGGTCTATGACCTTGACACCATGGAACCGAAGGCATTCTGGCAGCAGATGTTTGACGAGGTCGCTTCGGACCTTTCGGAACTCGGACTTGCCATTTAAGCAGAATCATACGGACAGGACATGAACGAACCAGTACTTAGGATGCGCGGCATCACCAAAAAGTTCGGAAAGGTAGTTGCCAATGACAACATCGATCTTTCCATCATGCAGGGGGAGATCCACGCCATTCTGGGAGAAAACGGAGCCGGAAAGAGTACGCTTATGAACGTGCTTCTCGGGATCTATAAGCCCACTTCCGGAGAGATCTTTTTTAAGGGAGAGCGGGTGGATATCCGTTCGCCCCGTCATGCCGTGGAACTCGGGATCGGTATGGTGCATCAGCACTTGCATCTGATCCCCACCCTGACGGCGGCGGAAAATGTCTTCCTCTATACGCCGTCCTGCCCGCTTCTATTAAAGAAAAAGAAAATGGAACAGGAGATTGCTTCCTGTTCGGAAAAATTCCATCTGGATATTGATCCCTCCGCGTATGTCTGGCAGCTTTCTGTCGGAGAACAGCAGCGGGTGGAGATTATTAAGCTTTTATACCGCGGCGCGGATATCCTGATCCTTGACGAGCCGTCGGCCGTGCTTACGGAGAAAGAAGCGGACGATATGTTCGCAATCCTCCGCACCATGGCGGAAAGCGGCAAGAGCGTCGTGGTCATCTCCCACAAGATCAACGAAGTGATGAAATTCGCCGACCGGATCACCGTCTTAAAGGGCGGAAAGGTCGAGGATACCATGGTCCGGGCGGACGCCACCCCCGAGCGGCTTACAAAAGCCATCGTCGGCGAGCGGGATTTCGTGCAGGGACAGAAGGACGCAGCGTCTGTTCGGGAAAATACGGTCCTTTCCGTAAAGGACCTTACCGTAAAGAATGAACGCGGCATTGACGCCGTAAAAAATGTTTCCTTTACGATCCGTGAAGGCGAGATCTTCGGCATCGCGGGCGTGGCCGGAAACGGTCAGAAGGAACTTTGCGAGGCAGTGGCCGGCATCCGGAAGATTTCGGCAGGAAGCGTGGCGCTTTCCGGAACACCTGTCACGGCACTTTCTGCCCGGGAACACATTGAAAAGGGCATTGCCTTTATCCCCGAGGACCGGCTTTCCATGGGTCTCGTTCCGGAGATGACTATGGATGAGAACCGGATCCTGAAGGATTACCGGAAAGAGGAGTTCTCCCGTCACGGATTCCTTCGGAAGAAGGCCGTGTCGGAAGATGTCGACCGGGAGATCCGGGATCATGACATTAAGATCGTCGGCAAAGAAGCTCCGGTTTCTCTGATGTCCGGCGGAAATCAGCAGAAGCTGATCATCGCCCGGGAAATTGCCGGGAATCCCCGCCTTCTCATTGCGGCCTACCCGTCCCGGGGGCTTGACATGGGCGCGGCCGATGCCGTACGGCAGATCCTCCTTTCGGAATGTGAGAAAGGGGTTTCAGTGCTCCTTGTTTCCGAGGAACTGGAGGAACTCTTCCAGCTTTCCGACCGGATCGGCGTCCTCTGCGGCGGCGAAATGATGGATATCCTTCCCAGAGAAAAAGCGGATTTTGAAACAGTCGGAAGACTGATGTCGGGTGACAGACAGAATGGGTAGATTCGGTTTTGAAAAAAGAGAAAAGGTATCGGCGCTCCGGGTGCTTCTGACAACACTCTGTTTCGTGCTTCTGGCGCTTATTTTCTGCGGGATCATCATTCTCTTTTCGGGATTTGATCCGTTGAGTGTCTACCGGGAGATGTTCACAAAGTCCTTCCTGTCCCAGAAAGGGATCCAGAAGATGTTCACTTCCTCGCTTCCCCTGATTTTCTGTTCGCTCGGCGTGGCGCTTTCTTTCCGGATGAATTTAAATAACATCGGTGCGGAGGGACAGTATGCTGTCGGCGTGATCGCCGGCGGCGCGCTTGTGATGTACGGGCCGAAGGTGACCGGATTCCCGGGTCTTCTGCTCCTCGGGTTCTGCTGTTTCCTTGGCGGCGCGCTGTGGGCACTTGGCCCCGCACTTCTCCGGGCCTGCTGGAATATCAATGAGAGTATCACGACGCTATTAATGAATTATATTGCCCTTGAGGTCCTTACCTTCCTGTGCCTCGGTCCGTGGAAGATGAAAGGACAGAATGTGGCGCAGACCGAGAGGATTCCGGAGGGACTTGACCTTCCCTCGCTTCCCATCGGCGGATTTGAGATCAGCTACGGCATCATCCTCGGAATTCTGGCCGCAGTCCTCATTTATGTGGTTCTTCATTCGACCGCCCGGGGGTATGAACTCCGTGTCATCAGCCACAGTGAGAAATCCGCACTGTACGCAGGCATGGACATCCGGAAGAATATCATTGCCGTTCTCGCCCTGAGCGGCGGCTTTGCGGGACTCGGGGCTTTTGCCCAGTATTCCGGCGTCACCCACCGGATCATGGAAGGCATGCCCAACGGTGTCGGCTATACCGCCATCGTGGTGGCCTATCTTTCCCGCCTGAATCCATTGACCGTGGTGCTTGTCTCCCTTCTTTTCGTGGGGCTTCAGAACAGTACCGTCTATGTGCAGATCATGGGCGTTTCCGTCCGGATCGCCTCCATGATGCAGGGCGCGATCATGCTGTTTGTCATCGCCGGCGATTTCTTCCAGCGCTACAGGTTTACGGTAACGAAGGAGGTGAGAGCATGACAGAACTCGTCACCGGACTCCTTGCGGGGAGCATCATGTATGCGGTATCCGTACTCTATGCCGGCATCGGAGAGACCTTCACGGAACGGGCCGGGATCATGAACCTCGGCGTCGAGGGCATCATGCTCATGGGCGGTGTGACCGGCTGCCTGGTGGCCGTCTCCACAAGAAGCCTTCTCCTTTCGATGCTCGCGGTGATCCTCGTCGGCGCGCTCTTCGGACTGGTGTTTGCCTTCCTGACCGTAACCCTGCAGTCGGATCAGACCGTATGCGGCATGGCCATCCTGGTGTTCGGAACCGGACTTTCCGGCTACCTTGGGAAAAATATCGCAAGCTCTCCGGTCAACTTAAAGTTTCAGGCAATCCGGATCCCGGTCCTCGGGGACATTCCCGTAATCGGCGATATCCTTTTCAACCAGAATCTTTTAGTATATCTCATGTACATCGTTCTGCCGCTCGCGGTCTTCTATATATATAAGACCCGCTGGGGGCTGAAGCTTCGGGCACTCGGGGAGAATCCCGCCGCCCTCGATGCCGCCGGGGAGAACGTTTTCCTCATGCGGTATGCTTATACGATCTTCGGCACTGTCATGATGGCGGTGAGCGGCGCTTTTGTATCGCTCGCCCACACCAATGTATGGCAGGACGAGATGATGGCCGGAAAGGGCTGGATCGCGTTTGCCCTCGTGGCCTTTGCCGGGTGGAACCCCGCACGGCTTGCGTTCGGCGCCCTTCTCTTTGGATTTATCTCCAATCTCGGCTCGAACCTGCAGCTTTATCTGCCGGGGATCCCCTCCGAGATCTACGCGATGCTTCCCTATATCGTGACGATCGCGGTATTTATCATCTCCACCGGAAGTTTCCGGAACCGGCACTCGGATCAGCCGGCAATGCTCACAAAGCCGTATGACCGGGAAGCAAGATAATTGACAACATAGTTTGCAGCGATTCATTCCCGGTTTCGGGAAGGCTCCGAATCGTTACAATAGATCCAATTCTTTTCAATTTTGAACGGGAGGAACAAATGATGAAAAAATTACTCAGTTTCGCAATGGCAGTGATCATGGTTCTGACACTTGCAGCCTGCGCAGATTCCGCGCCGGCAGAGACAGAGGCAGCTCCGGCTGCCGAGGCAGCTACCGAAGCTCAGGCTCCGGCAGGAAAATCCGTACAGGATCTTAAGATCGCGGAAGTTCACTATTCCGTAGTAGAAGACGGCGGCTGGGCTCAGGCAATGCACGAAGGAATCCTGAAGGCCTGCGCAGATCTCGGCATCAACACAGAGACCAATCTTCTCACCATGGAGAACATTGCGGAAGAGGATACGGCATTAGTAGAAGCAACCGTAGAGACCCTGGTGGACAACGGCGCTGACATCATCTTCGGATGTTCTGCGGGTTATGCCACCATTTTTGCTGAGCTGCAGCCCAAATATCCGGACGTGATCTTCGCTCAGCAGGGCAATGACGTTTATGACAATATCGTAGAGATGCAGATCAGAGGCTACGAGGGAGAATTCCTTGCCGGTTATCTCTGCGCTCTGATGAACGAGGGTTCCGATCAGCTCGGTTTCGAGGCTTCCATGGATGAGGCTTCCGTTCGTACCGCACTGAACGCTTACGCTCTCGGTGCAAAGTATGCCAACCCCAATGCGAAGGTTCAGGTCATCTGGGCAGACAGCTGGTACGATCTTGACATCGAGGCTGCCAATGCAGAGGCTCTGATCAACAACGGCATCAAGTTCATGGGTATGGAAGCTTCCTCCCCCGCAGTTCCCCAGAAGTGCGAAGAGAAGGGTGCATACTGCATCGGTTACAACATTGATATGGAAGCCAACGCTCCCAAGGCCGTGCTGACCTCCTTCTGCTGGAACTGGGCTCCGATCTTCGAGGATATCATTAAGAAGACAGCAGACGGCACCATCAAGATCTCTGACAACTATTACGAGGGCGGCGAGTGCTCCAAGCTTGCTCCGTTCAATGATGACCTTGTACCCGCAGAGATCCAGCAGAAAGTCAACGACTTAAAGGCCAAGATGGAATCCGGTGAAGTGGTTGTCTATGCAGGCGAGTTAAAGGATGACAAGGGCAATGTCCTTGTACCGGCCGGCGAGACCATGTCCGACGAGCAGATCCTTGCTCAGGAGTTCTTCGTAGAGAACGTTGTAGGCGGAAAGTAAATCGGAAACATAAAATCGGAGAAAAATCTTTGTTGTTTGACGGGTTTTATGTATAAAAACCTCGGC
>JAZUHZ010000139.1:0-2475 GCA_045642005.1 Candidatus Avilachnospira sp. | reverse complement strand
CACATATTTCCGGGTTTCCGGTTTCCGGTAAAGAATGCTCTCCCCCTCAAAGAAGGAGGCTGCCTTTGCCGCATCAAAAACGGGATCCAGGCTGTCAAAACCCACGGCTCTCTGCATGGGTTCCGGAAGTTCCGAAAGCTTTTCGTTTTTCGCTCCCTGCTTCTTCGTTTCGTCAGGAATCTCCTTGCCGGCGGTCTGCGCCTCCTGGATCTTCTGCAGGAAACCGCTGGCACCCTCCAGAAGCTCGCTTGTAAGCCGGTGCAGCCAGTCAGCTGCTGCCGGATTCCTGCCTGCCGCGGGATCATGGGAGAACTTTGAGAATCTGGCATCCAGTTCCTCAGGATTGTCAACTTTTGTGATCACAAGCTGGATGGAATCACTGGAAAGCGGAATCGCCTCAATCATGATCGGGGTGCCGTCCGTTTCAAATCCCACCTCATTGGAAGCTCTGGTCATCATCTCGGAAAAAAGCTTCTTGGCCTTTTCGGTTCCGTAGGCCAGTTCCCGGATATTCAGGTCCCGCACACTCAGGTCGAAACTTGTAAGCGTGCACTTTATTGAGTTTTCATTTATCTTCTCTATTCTCATAGCCCCATGATACACCTTTTTCACGGCTTTTTCAATTATCAGGAAGAAAATTTACAAAGTTTTCACAGATTCTGGATGAACAGCGTGAAACATCGCATTTCGTGAAACACGCAAGCGCGAGGCATGAACAACGTGAAACATCAGGTTTTGTGGAACACGCAAGCGCGTTTCACAAAACCTGATGTTTCACGCTGTTCATGTGGGGGATGATGTTTCACGCTGTTCATGTCGGCAAGGTGTATTTTTTGAGGCAGGGTCTTTTTTTCCAACGTTTTCACGGTTTTTCCGGAATTTCAGGGGGTATATTCTGAGCCTTCCGTTTTTTTGCGCCAGTGCAGCCTTCTTTTTCTCATCCGGATACTTGTACCTGCAGATGCTGAAAAATATAATGAAACTGTTCCGGGGGAGCCGTTCATCTGCAGGTTCTGCTGTGTTCACCCATTCTATCAAAGCTTCTCCGGACAGGAACATGTTCATGCAGGTCACGATGCCGCAAGGGCATATGTGTCACAAAAATCCAGGACGGCAAAATAAAGCTTACGCGCCTTCAATGGATCCCGGTAATCCGCCGAATACTTGTCATGAATGAATGTCAGAAGTACGGGCTGCAGCTTTCGCTGCAGCCCGCTCTCTTTCTCACACATAGAATAAAATGTCCGTATAATCGGGGAAAGGCCAGAACTCCTTATCCACCAGAGGTTCCAGCTCATCCGCCGCGCTGCGGCAGGCGGCCATCACCGGTTTCACCGTATCGTTGATGAAAAGTCCTGCTTCCTGGGCATCCTCCGGTT
This sequence comes from Candidatus Avilachnospira sp., assembly GCA_045642005.1. Classification (GTDB taxonomy): domain Bacteria; phylum Bacillota; class Clostridia; order Lachnospirales; family Lachnospiraceae; genus Avilachnospira. Next base: position 1,096 of record JAZUHZ010000139.1, on the reverse strand, counting down.
CCTCGCAGAACAGTTCGCCGAGTTTTTTCCGGTTCTCATAGAGTCTTCCGAGGGCGTCCTCGATCTTCCCGAGAATCTCCTTTTCGCAGCAGCACGGAAGACCTGCCGACGTCTTTGCCCCGAGGCTTTCCGAAAGGCTTCCGGAGTATTTCATGACGGCCGGAAGGATCTGCTTATCAATCATCTGGATCATCGTCCGGACCTCAATATTCATGATCTTGACATACTCCGAAAGTCCGATCTGTTTTCTGGATCGTACTTCGGACGCATCCAGAATCCCGTTTTCGGAAAACAGCCGGATATTCTTTTCATCGTCATAGTGGCTGTAGGCCTCCGGGGCGGACCGGATATTCAGAAGCCCGCGCTCTACGGCTTCTTTCACCCAGAGATCCCCGTATCCGTTTCCGTTAAAAATAATCCGCTTATGTGCCGAAAGCTCCCGGCGTATTAAGTCCATGGCTGCCTTCGGAAGAGACTCCGAAGACACCCCTTCCAGTTCGTCCGCAAAGGTACGCAGGGCATCGGCTACCGCCGTGTTGATGATAAAGTTGGCACAGGACACATTGACGGAAGCACCCGGCATCCGGAACTCAAAGCGGTTGCCGGTAAAGGCAAACGGAGAGGTCCGGTTGCGGTCGGTGTTGTCCTGCTTTAAGGCCGGAAGATTTTCCGCAAGGTTCCGGTAGGAGCTCTGTACCGTCTTCAGTTCTTTTCCTTCAATAACAGAATCGACCATCCTCTCGAGGTCGCTTCCGAGGAAAATGCTCATAATTGCCGGCGGCGCCTCATTTCCCCCCAGACGGTAATCATTGGAGGCCGTGGCGCAGGAAATCCGGAGAAGATCCTGATAATCATCGACCGCACGGATCACTGCCGTGAGGAAGAGGAGGAAACGGATGTTTTTTTCCGGCTCCTTCCCGGGATTCAGAAGGTTCTCTCCCTCCTCGGTGGAAAGGGACCAGTTATTGTGTTTTCCGGAACCGTTTACGCCCTCGAAAGGCTTTTCGTGCAACAGGCAAACCATCCCGTGACGCTTGGCGACCTTTTTCATCATTTCCATCGTGAGCTGATTATGGTCGGTCGCGGTGTTTAAGTC
>JAZUHZ010000138.1:0-3446 GCA_045642005.1 Candidatus Avilachnospira sp. | reverse complement strand
GAAAAAATCCTGCGAGAGGCTTGCTATTGCCGATCTTGACATTGTCAATCCCTATTTCGGGACGAAGGATTCCCGGAAGGAACACGGAGCCGCCGGGATCCGGATGATCTGTTCCGGCTATGCCAACTCCAACGTGGACCTTCCTTCCATGCCGGAGGATCTGTACGTGATCACGGAGGATAAAGACCTTCGGGTAATCATCGATGTGGGCGGAGACGACCGCGGCGCCCTGGCCCTCGGAAGGCTCTCGGGAGCGCTCCGGGAGGAAGGAAGCTTCGATATGCTCATGGTCACGAACTGCGCCCGTCCCCTCACGAGGACAGCGGAGGAGACCATCGAAGTGATGCGGGAGATCGAGACCGCAGGACGGCTTCCCTTTACCGGGATCATCAATAACACCAATCTCGGACGGGATACGGATGCGGAGACAGTCCTTTCTTCGATGGAGTACGCTAAGAAGGTGTCGGAGCTCAGCGGACTTCCAATCGTGTTTACTTCGATCGAGGAGACGCTTCTTCGGGAACTTACGGGAAAAATCCCGGATCTTTTCCCGATGAAGCTGCAGAAGCGGCCGGTATAAAAAAGTTATGATTACTAAATAGATAAGAGGTGCAATATGGCAAGAATTGAAACGAAGTGTGTGCAGGGCGGCTACGCTGCCAAAAACGGCGAGCCCAGACAGATCCCCATCATCCAGAGTACCACATTTAAGTATGATACCTCTGCGGATATGGGAAAGCTTTTCGACCTGGAGGCCGAGGGATATTTCTATACGAGACTTCAGAACCCCACCAATGACATGGTGGCGAAGAAAATCTGCGAGCTGGAAGGCGGTACCGCAGCAATGCTTACTTCTTCCGGACAGGCAGCCAATTTCTATGCGGTTTTTAATATCGCGACCTGCGGAGATCATGTCGTGGCGAGCTCCAGTATTTATGGCGGAACCTTTAACCTGTTCTCCGTAACGATGAAGAAGATGGGCATCGACTTTACCTTTGTTTCTCCCGACTGCACGCCGGAGGAACTGGATGCGGCATTTAAGCCCAACACCAAGGCCGTGTTCGGCGAGACCATCGCCAATCCGGCTCTGACAGTCCTGGATATCGAGATGTTTGCCGATGCCGCGCATAAGCACGGGGTTCCGCTGATCGTAGACAACACCTTTGCCACTCCGGTGAACTGCCGTCCCTTCGAGTGGGGCGCGGATATCGTGACACATTCCACCACCAAGTACATGGACGGTCACGGCGGCACTGTAGGCGGCTGCATCGTGGATTCCGGAAAATTCGACTGGAACAAATATGCCGATAAATTCCCCGGACTCACCACCCCGGATGACAGCTATCACGGCGTAGTTTATACCGAGCGGTTCGGTCTTGCCGGTGCTTTCATCACCAAGGCGACTTCGCAGCTCATGAGAGACTTCGGTTCCATCCAGTCCCCCATGAACGCCTATATGCTGAACCTCGGTCTCGAGAGCCTTCATGTGAGAATGAAACGTCACTGTGAAAATGCCCAGGCAGTTGCCGAGTATCTGTCACAGCACGATATGGTTTCCTGGGTGACCTACTGCGGACTTCCCGGAGACAAGTATTACGAGAGAGCGCAGAAGTACCTTCCGAACGGTTCCTGCGGCGTGGTTTCCTTCGGCGTAAAGGGCGGCCGGAAGGCAGCAGAGGAGTTCATGAGAAACCTCCACATCGCAGCCATCGAGACCCATGTGGCCGACGCACATTCCTGCTGTCTCCATCCGGCCAGCGCAACCCACCGTCAGATGAATGACGAGGAGCTTCTCGCAGCCGGCGTCAGCTCGGATCTCGTTCGTCTTTCCTGCGGCATCGAGAATGCCGAGGATCTGATCGAGGATATCGCGCAGGCATTAGAAGCAGTCAGAACAATGTAAAACGAGAGGTACCCTATGCCAATCAAGATACCCGAGGCGCTGCCGGCAGCGCAGACACTCGCAGAAGAAAACATATTCATTATGGGAGAGCAGAGAGCCACTACGCAGCGGATCCGGCCGCTTCGGATCGGCATCTTAAATCTCATGCCCACCAAAGTCGCCACAGAGACCCAGCTTCTCAGGCTTCTCGGCAATACGCCCCTTCAGGTGGAAGTCGAGCTCCTTCACACGAAGACCCACGAGTCCAAGAACACATCAAAAGAGCACCTCTTAAAATTCTACAAAACTTTTGATGACGTGAAGGACGGATATTTCGACGGATTCATCATCACCGGCGCTCCGGTCGAGAAGATGGAGTTTGAGGAAGTGGAGTACTGGCCGGAACTCTGTGAGATCATGGAATGGACCAAGACGCATGTCTACAGCACTTTCCATATCTGCTGGGGAGCCCAGGCCGCGCTTCACTATCATTACGGGATCAATAAATACATGCTTCCGGAGAAGCTGTTCGGCGTGTATCCGCACAAGGTCATCGCCGACCACCCGATCCTCTGCCGCGGTTTTGACGATGTGATCATGGTGCCGCAGTCACGGCATACGACACTCAGGAAAGAGGATATTCTGGAGGTGCCGGAGCTGCAGATCCTGGCGGAAAATGAAAAGTGCGGACCGTACATCATGAAGATCCGGGACGGACGTCAGATCTTCGTGACCGGCCATTCGGAATATGATGCCGACACGCTGGAGCGGGAGTATATCCGGGACAAAAAAGCCGGTCTTCCGATCACCGTTCCGGAAAACTACTATCCGGACGATGACGATACGAAGCGGCCGAACGTATCCTGGAGAGCCCATGCGCATCTTCTGTTTGCCAACTGGCTCAACTATTTCGTATATCAGTCAACACCTTATGATATAAGTGAGATCAACTAAGGAGGTTCTTATGGCAAAACTTACTTTCAGGGAGGAGAACTGCAAGGGATGCGGACTGTGCGTAGACGCGTGCCCGAAGGGTATCCTGCAGCTTTCCAAAGACAGGCTGAATAAAAAGGGACATCATCCCGCAGAGCTTACCGATGAGGCGGCCTGTGTGGGCTGCGCATCCTGCGCCATCATGTGTCCCGACTGCATTATCAAGGTAGAGAGGTGAAAAAATGGCAGAAAAAGTACTTATGAAGGGGAATGAAGCCATTGCGGAGGCTGCCATCATTGCAGGCTGCCGCCATTACTTCGGTTACCCGATCACACCCCAGACAGAAATCGCCGCCTATATGGCCAAGAGAATGCCGAAGATCGGCGGGACCTTCCTGCAGGCGGAATCCGAGATTGCAGCCATCAATATGGTATACGGCTGCTCCTCCGCAGGAAAGAGAGTCATGACCTCCTCCTCCAGCCCGGGAATCTCCTTAAAGCAGGAGGGAATCTCCTATATCGCCGGATCGGATCTTCCGGCCGTGATTGTGAACGCCCAGAGAGGCGGCCCGGGACTCGGCGGCATCCAGCCGTCCCAGTCCGACTATTTCCAGGCCACCAAAGGCGGCGG
>JAZUHZ010000137.1:0-5757 GCA_045642005.1 Candidatus Avilachnospira sp. | reverse complement strand
CCGGGAGGCGGAGGCCTGCCGGGAGAACGGAACAGAATACCGGATGATTGAGCTGTAAGCATAAACTGTGTGAAACAAAACAGGAGTGAAACATCAAAAATGTTTCACGCCTGTTTCGTTTCACGCAGTTTATGTCGGTTTTTGTTTCACGCAGTTTATGTCGGTTTTCGTTTCACACAGTTTATGTGGGGTATTATTTCACCCACACACCTTCTTCGTTGACATAGAAGGTATCGATGGTCGTATTTCTTGACAGGTTTCCGCTTTCACCGAAGTGATACCAGTTCTCTCCGATCTGCACCCATCCGGTGGCCATCACGCCTGTTCTGGTGAGATAATAGGTCATACCGGCCGCATCCCTCACCCAGGCTTCCCGGAGCATGGCGCCTTCATTGTCGGAAGCCTTGTCCGGATTGAAATAATACCATTCCTTATCGATCTTAATCCAGTCGGTCTGCATATCGCCGTCCGCCGCCAGGTAGTATACGCCGTTCTTCGTCTCCTGCTTTCCGGTCAGCATTCTTCCCTCGGCATCAAAGAGATACCACTTATCGTTGACTTTCTCCCAGCCGTTTTTCCGGATGGTCCCATCCGGATATTTATAGTACCAGTAGGTCCCGACCTTGTTCCATCCCGCATTTTTCATCGAGGAAACATCGGCGCCGGTTCCGTCAGAGACATGCTTCTCATCCAGATAATACTCATCGGACATCGCCCATTCCGACGCTCTGGCATACTTCTTCTCCTCTGTCGTCATCGGAACGGTCCGGACTTTAAAATAGTAGGAACCCTTCTTTGTCATGTAGGGATAGCAGTCGACATTTGTTCCCTTAACCTCGGTGAATTTATGGATGACCGATGAACCTTTATACAGCCATACCTCATAATAGCCAGTGGTTCCTGACGGTGCTGTCCATGTTGCCTTTCCGAGACTGGAATTCCGGGAAGAGGACAGGGCCGCTGCGCTCTCGGAAGTACTCTGTGAGGATCCGGGGCCGGAAGAGGCTGTCCCGGAATCTGTCTTTGAGGAGACTTCCTCATCGACCACTTCCTCATGGCTTCCGGGTCCTGTCACACGCATGACCTTCGTGCTGGTCCCGTCGGCTTTGGTGGCGGAGGAAGAGGTGGTTCCCGCTTTGGAGCTTCCCTTCCAGGACGGGTTTACGGGAGCGTTCAGAAGTCCGCTCACCGGCTTTAAGGAAAATTTCACCGTCAGGGAGCCGTTCTTTAAGGAACAGCTTTCAAAAGCTCCGCCGCCGCTGATTTTGATATTTGACCCGGAATAGGTTCCGAGGAACGCTCTTTCCTCCGGATTCGCCGGAGAGATTACAGCCGTTACCGTAATCTTGTCACCTACGTTCACATTGCGGTTTCCGCTTCCCGAAAGCTTTGCAGAATCGATCACACAGTCACCGGGGCTTACGGAAAGATTGACTTTTCCTTTCGTTCCGTGATCATAGTCGATCTCGATCGTTGACAGGATATCTCCGGGTTCGATCGTGTGTGTGGCGCTGATCGTAAGACCGGTGATTGCCCTGGTCTGGGCCGAAGCCGTAAAGAAAGTGGCCAGACTCATCAGGAATGCAGCAAGGTAAATTCTCTTCTTCATAAAACGGGTCCTCCGTAGTTTTCTGCGAATATCTTATCACAGGAATGGGAATCGTGTGTTACTTTCGGATTACGAAAACTTACAAAATTTAAAAAGCATGAACTGTGTGAAACATCTCCGGGCGTGAAACATGACTGCGTCATGTTTCACCCCCGGAGACGTTTCACGCAGTTCATGTGGGCTGCGCCGCGTTTCACACCCGGAGATGTTTCACACAGTTCATGAAATTATATCAGCGTCCGGAGATAGTCAAGGTCTTCTTCCGTGGTGGACCAGCTGGAGGCGAAACGCACTACGGTGTGCGTGTCATCATATTTCTCCCAGAAGCAGAAGCCCACTTTATCTTTAACAGACTCCATAAAGCGGTTCTCGAGAATGATAAACTGCTGGTTGGTCGGGGAGTCGATAAAAATCGGATACCCCTTTTCCGTAAAGGCTTCCCGGATCTTCATCGCCATATCGATGGCATGCGCACTGATTTTAAAATAGGTATCATCGGTAAACAGCGCATCAAACTGAGCTCCCAGGAGACGGCCTTTTGCGATCATGGAACTGCGCTGACGGGCCACGGTTTCAAAATGCGCCGGCATCTGCCCTTTTGTAAAGACAATGGCCTCGCCGCACAGCGCCCCGACCTTCGTGCCGCCGATATAGAAGATATCGCAAAGCTCACAGAGATCCGAAAGCGTTACATCGGCATTTTTTGCCATCAGGCCGTATCCGAGACGGGCGCCGTCCACATAGAGTTTCATGCCATAGCGGTGGCAGATGGCGGAAAGTTCGGTAAGTTCCTGCTTCGTATACAGGGTTCCGTACTCCGTGGGATGAGAGATATAGAGCATGCCGGGGAAAACCATCTTGTCGTGGTTTTCATCCGCATAGAAAATCTCCAGATAGTTCCGAAGTTCTGCTTCCTCTACTTTTCCGTTCTTTTCCGGAAGCTCGATCACCTTGTGCCCGGTGAATTCGATCGCGCCGCCTTCATGCAGGCTCACATGCCCGGTCTTCGCGGCGATGACTCCCTGATAATTCTCCAGAGTGGTCCCGATCACCAGGGCATTGGCCTGCGTGCCGCCCACGGCAAAATAGATATCGAGGTCCTCTCTGCCGCAGGCCTTCCGAATCTTTTTCCGTGCCGAGGCGCACAGATCATCGCACATATATCCGGTATGGGTCTCACCGTTGGTACTGATTAACTTATCAAGCACCTCCGGGCAGGCCCCGTTAATATAATCACTTTCAAATGAAATCATGAACAGATCCTCTCTTTCTTTTCTGTTTTCTCTAGGCTACCGCAATCCGCCGCGAATTTCAAGTAAAAATCGCTAAGCCCCGGGATTTTCAAAGTGTCCATTCCCCGGGGATATTTTGATTCGATGACGCCCGCATTGATTCACCAAAAGGCCCTTTTCTGAGTTATTTTGGTGTACTCTTTTCAACCAACCTGACGGCTGTAGGTAGAAATTTAATTTTTTCTGATTTCTACCTACATCCGTAGGTAGAAATTTCATTTTTCCGATTTTCTACCTACATTTTGTAGGTAGAGATTTCATTTTTCCGATTTTCTACCTACATCCGTAGGTAGAGATTTGAATTTTTTGATTTTATACCTACGGCGGGAATGGCAGTCAGGAAATTTGTCAAAAAGTGGACAAACGTCAAAAAAAGCTTCTGTCCACTATGGCGAAAGCAAAATGGGACCGGGAACCTCTGCTGCCGGATCAGGGCAGAGGGGGTTCCCCGAACACAAGGCGGTAGTAATCGAGGTTCATGATGGAGGCGGACATCCGGATCCGGTTGGAAACCTCGGTGTTCACAGAGGCGATGTATTCTTTCAGTTCCTCTTCGGTGGGTTCATACCCTTCTGCGGGGGTGAACTCATGCTTTTTCGTATTGTATTTTCCTTTGTCGGTCACCCAGCTCAGATTGTTCCAGTAGACAAGGGGCTTTGTCCCGGCAAAGACATCCCGACCCGGAAGAAGCCGCGAATCAAACTCCAGCCCGAACAGATTGGAAAGTGTGGGCAGGATATCGAGGCTCACCACCGGCTCGTCGATTTCTCTCCACAGATCTTTCTGTTCATGCTCCAGACAGCCGGACCAGATGATGAGACCGGTTTTGTCTTCATTCCAGGGAAGAGAGTCCTTTCCTTTGATCAGGTCGTTGATGTAATCCCGGTCATTGTGCCAGGTAGCTCCGTTTCCGAGGCCGTACGGGTAATGGTCGGAAGTCAGAACGATCACCGTGTCGTCTGCGATCCCGGCTTCCTCAAGACCCTCTACAAGGGCAGTCATGGTCTTTTCCAGCTCCATCTGATAGCAGATGTAGTACTTTGTCTTTTCATAGTATTCCTCACCGAGCACTTCATTGACAGTGCCGAGGAATTCCTTTACGAAAGGACTGCTTTTCTCATAGGGGGCGTGCCCGCTGACAGTCATGTAGTAGATGCTGAAGGGACTTTTTCCGATGTACTCGGGCAGGGTGCCCTCGATCATTTCCGAATCGCTCGGATAGCTGTGGCCGCAGAACCGGTCGATGTCCTGACCGCTGGCATAAAAGGCGTCGTATCCGAGCTTTTCATGGGTCAGGTCTCTCCGGTAGAAGGTATGGGAACCGTTATGAAAAGCCATACTGAAATAGCCCTCTTTGCGAAGCTGATTGCCCATGGAGAACCGGTGGTCGTTATCCGCAATATCCTGAAGGGCCTCGTTGCCCTCGTTGCTGTCCAGTCCAAGGATCATGGACAGCTCCCCGGTCGTGGTGCTGCCACCCCAGGATGGCTGATAGAATTCGGGGAAATAGAACCCGTTATGGGTAAGCCGCCACAAAGTCGGCGTCAGTTCCGGCCGGAGAAAGGCGTCACAGTAGGATTCCGCGCAGATCATGATCAGGTTCTTGCCCCGGAAGATCCCGGTGTATTCATTTTTCACGGAAGGCTCCAGTGTCAGGATGTAATCGGAAAGCGCCTTTGCTTTTTTCGAGACCTCTTCGCCGGGAAGGGTAAGATCCATGACGTTGTACTCGATCACAGGCTCCGGCGGAGCGGTCTCCGCCTCCGTTTCCGGTTCTGTACTGACTGCGGTTTTTGACGCTGCCCCGGAGGCATCGGTTAGCGTTTTTGGCTCGTTCCCGGATGCGGAAAGTTCCGGTTCAGATTTTGATGCTGGTTCGGTTGCAGTGGTTTGCGACTTTGATTCCGGGTCAGACGCGGTGATTGATAAGTTCGATTCCAACTCCGGGCTGGGGTTGGTGGTTGGCGGTGCCGTTTCGGCTTCAGGCTCTTTCTGCGTTGGGACCTCCGCCCTGGTCGCCGGCTCCTCTGTCAGAATGAAGCCGGTTTCCTCCGGATCCCGGAAGAAAGAAAGCAGTGTGGATTCTGTCAGGCCGAACTTTTCCGCGGCGTTATGAAAGCTATACTGTCCGGTGAATAAAAGGGAATCCGGTCCGAGAGAAACCGCCACGGAGGTCACCCGGTAGGTAAGCACGGATAGAAGGATGAGTGTGAACACGGTTCTCCATCTCAGCTGCTCTTTTTCAGGATTCTGCTCTTTTTCCCAGTTCTGTTCTCTTTCTGGATTTAGCGCTTTTTCCGGCTTCTTCTTTCTTTCCGGATTCAGCTCTGTATCCGGTTTCCGGACTTTCCTGAACAGGCGAAGAATTATGAGAATGATCCAGGGGAGCATGAAAAGAAGAAATTTCCCGCAGCCGGAGATCACACTTTCCTTCACGGCTTCCCCGTAGTTTTCGGTGACATTCCCGGCCCGGGAGACGGCATCGCCTATGGAAAAGTAAATGCCGAAAACCTCTTTCACCACTGCTTCAAAGGAAAAATAGACGGAGATCAGGACGGAGGCGAGAAGCTCCGGGATCCACCGTTTTTTCCCGGAAAGCGCGAAAAGAGCTTCTGCGCAAAGGCCTACGGAAAGCGCAAAAAGAACGCCTGACGACAGGGAACGGAGGGTTCCTGTTTTTGCCAGGAGCTGAAGGAGGATTTCGCTTGTGAAGAGGGTTATGGCAAACATAATTGTATATTCTGGCAGGCATGATGTGCGTGAAACAGCGCCTTCCGTGAAACATCTCCGATGTTTACAAGGAATCATGATGTGCGGGAAACAGCGCATTTACTGGAAAAAACGCCCCGCTTTTAA
>JAZUHZ010000136.1:0-4218 GCA_045642005.1 Candidatus Avilachnospira sp. | reverse complement strand
TGCTCCGGTACTGCAAACGCAAAGGCTCTTCTTGAGAAGGTTCGTTCCGGCGAGAAGACCTATCACTTCATCGAAGTGATGTGCTGCCCCGGCGGCTGCGTAAACGGCGGCGGACAGCCCCAGCAGCCCGGTTGGGTTCGCAACCAGATCGACCTCCGTGCAGAGAGAGCTAAGGCTCTTTACGGAAACGATGCAGCAAAGGCAATCCGTAAGTCTCATGAGAACCCCTCAGTTAAGAAGCTCTATGAAGAGTATCTTGGCGAGCCCGGTTCAGAGAAGGCACATCATCTTCTTCACACCACTTATGTGGCAAGAAAGATCAACGATTACAACTTCTGATAACTTACAGTTCATAAGAAAAGCGCCGCGCAAGCGGCGCTTTTTGTAAGGGAGGTTTCTAATGAAAATCGGATTTATCGGTACGGGGATCATTGCCTCGGCAGTGGCAACGGGGTTCTGTGAGAGCGGGATCGGAGATCTTACGGTCACGGTTTCCCCGAGAAATGCAGAGAAAGCGGCGGCTTTACAGGAAAAGTATCCGGAAATTATCCGGGTTGCCGCGTCCAACCAGCAGGTTGTGGAGGAAAGCGAGTGGGTGTTTCTTTCCGTGCTCCCGAAGGATGCGGAAGCGGTGATCCGTGATCTTACGATCCCGTATGAAAAAAAGGTCGTGAGCCTCGTGAGTTCCTTAAGTCTTCAGCGTTTAAAGGAAATCTCAGGAGAGCACGCGGTCTGTGTGGATGTGCTGCCGCTCACTTTTGCGGCGCAGAGGATCGGCCCTGTGGTGGTGTATCCCGCAGTGGAAGAGGCAAGAGAACTTCTTTCTTATATAGGAGATGCCATTGCGGTGGATGATCCGCAGAAAATCGCCGTGTTCCGGGCTATTACGGGACTCATGAGTCCCTACTATATGCTTCTTACAAAGCTCATCGACTGGTCCGTGGAGAACGGTGTGGATGAGCCGAGCGCCCGGGCGTACGTGACGGAGTTTGCAAAGGCACTTACAGAGAAGGCAGCCGGATGGGACGGCCCCTTAGAGAACCTTGCGAGAGAGATGACACCCGGAGGATTCAACTGGACAGCCCTGACGCATCTTGAAACGGTGGATGCGTATACCCCCTGGACGGAGATCCTTGCTCCCATTATGGAAAAGTGCGTAAAAGAAAAATAGGTACAAAACGGGGCGGAACATCTTTGATGTCCCGCCCCGTTTGGAAGGCGCTTCCCGGCGACCTCCTTATCTGATCTTGTCTATGATCTTTGTGTGAGATTTGATCAATGAATAATAGGTGTTAATGCTGCCTTTTCCGTACCTGGTCATCAGGGCACCCCGCAGGGTGTTGAGGTTTTTCTTTTTCTTCCAGGATTCCGTCACGGTTTCGGAAAAGCCCTCGGGCATTTCCACACCGGCTTTGGAAAAGACAATTTCGCAGTAGGCCTTACACTTCTCACTCGTGGAAAGCTTACGGTGGCTCTGAAGGAAGGAACGGCAGGAGGCATCATTTTTCAGTTCATTGTAAATGGCCTTGCCCCTGGCCGGTCCGTAGATCAGAGTGAGTGCCTGATGGAGTTCAAGGAGATTATCCTTTCCTACAAGATAGAGGATCTCCAGGCACTCGTCGGTAATGGCAACGGTTTTTTCGGAATCATCCGGAACCTCGGAAATTTCGGGAAATATCGCTTCGATTTCAGGAGGAAGCACCTCTTCCTCGCAAGCGACCATCTCCGGAAAATCTTCGGGAACGAACGGAGACTCCGTCTCTTCCTCAAACTCCGGAGATCTTTCCGGTGCGTCTGTCCGGTTCGGAATCTCCACCGGTTCCGTTTCTGTGTGTCGTTCTCTGTCAGACTTCAGTTCGTTTTTGATATCTGCGATCTTAAGACGTCTGACATTTCTTTGTTTTTTACCCCAGTATTTTACAACTGCATCGAATCCGTTATCGTTGGAAACGATAATGTATTCGTTTTCCGGCTTTTCGCCGATCATCCATCCGAGTTCTGTGCAGAGCTGGAAATCAAGTGCGTTGCTGCCCTCAAAGCATTTGACGAACACCACCTCGTGAGCGGATTCTTTCAACTGAATGAGATTCTTGTAACTCATATGGGGACTGTGCTCCGTATAGAATACAATCATCCTGTCGTCATCTTTGAGGAAAGAAAGAAGTGAGATCCAGGCATCTCCGACATTCTCGGAATCAATCATATAGTTTTTGCTCAAAATAACCTGGCCGGGAAGCACCTGTAATTATATCCGATTATAACCTGATAGTAAAGCAGCAAAAAAAGGTAATATCAGATATGCTGTATTTTCATAAAGTGATTGACATTTTCATGGCAGAATGTTAGACTTTTCACGTTAATCAGGACTTTCCGCCCCGCATCTCGCGAGGCGGCGGTTTAAGTACCTCAAGGAGGAGAAAAAAATGAAAAAAATTGTTGCAATCATGCTTGCAGCTCTGATGGTTCTCGGGACTGCTGCCTGCGGACAGGGCGGCGCTCAGAAGAGTTCAGGCACATGGAAATTCGGCTCATCAGGCCCCCTTACCGGAGACGCTGCCATTTACGGAATCGCTGCCACCAACGGCATCCAGATCGCTGTTGACGAGATCAATGCCAACGGCGGTATCGCAGGTTCCCAGATCGAGTTCAAAGCAGAAGATGACGTTGCAGACGGTGAGACCGCTGTCAACGCATTCAATACCCTGATGGACTGGGGTATGCAGGTAATGCTCGGAACCGTTACCACCGGTGCCTGCATCTCCATGTCTGCAGTAGCGAATCAGGAAAGAGTATTCTGCCTGACTCCCTCCGCTTCTTCCGCAGATGTTACCAAGGATAAGGATATGATGTTCCAGATCTGCTTCACCGACCCCAACCAGGGAACCGGTTCCGCAGACTACATCGCAGCCAACCTGCCGGGACATAAGATCGCCTGCATCTACAGAAACGATGATGCTTATTCCCAGGGAATCCGTGATACCTTTATCAAAGAGGCCGGTGTTAAGGGTCTTGAGATCGTATACGAAGGAACCTTCACAGCAGATACCGCTACCGATTTCTCCGTACAGCTTACCGCAGCTCAGTCTGCAGGCGCTGACTTTGTCTTCCTTCCCATCTACTATCAGCCGGCTTCCGTAATCATCAACCAGGCTTCCCAGATGGGATATGCTCCCACCTTCTTCGGCGTTGACGGTATGGACGGTATCCTTACCATGGAAGGATTTGATCCCAGCCTTGCTGAGGGTGTCATGCTTCTTACCCCCTTCGCAGCAGATGCACAGGACGATCTGACCAAGAACTTCGTAAAGAAGTATCAGGAAAAGTACGGCGAGACCCCGAACCAGTTCGCAGCAGACGGCTATGACTGTGTTTACGTTGTCAAGGCAGCCATCGAGAAGGCCGGCCTTACCGCTGATATGAAGGCGGCAGATCTCTGCGAAGCACTGAAGACCGCAATCACCCAGATCGAGGTGACCGGACTTACCGGTCAGGGTATGACCTGGGCAGCCAACGGTGAAGTTTCCAAGTTCCCCGCAGCTGTTATCATCAAAGACGGTGTTTATGTAACACCCTGATTATTTTCATATCGCAGCGTGAAAGGATTTCCTTTCACGCTGCTGTATGAGATCATGAAGCATCCCCGATGTTTTATGATCTCATATAAGTTCAAATCATAAGGAGCGGATTTATGGAATTTCTCTCATATCTGATCAGCGGGATCAGTCTGGGAAGTGTTTATGCGATCATCGCGCTTGGCTATACCATGGTATACGGTATTGCAAAGATGCTGAATTTTGCGCATGGTGACGTCATCATGGTGGGCGGATATATTGCCCTTTTAGCCATGACCGGACTCGGCCTTCCCTGGTGGCTTTCAATGATCGCTGCCATGGTGGTATGCACGATTCTCGGAATTACAATTGAAGGTCTGGCCTACAAGCCTCTCCGGGGGGCTCCCAAGCTTGCGGTTCTGATCACGGCCATCGGTGTCAGTTATTTCCTTCAGAACTCCGCGCTTCTCATTTTCGGCGCCAACCCGAAGGTTTTCACCAACCCCTTCCAGTTCGGAGATCAGACGGGCCTGTCCCTTTTCGGCGGAAGCCTGAAGATTTCCTTTGTTGCGCTTGCTACCGTGGCTCTCTGTATTGTGATCATGCTTGTCCTGACCTGGTTCACCAAATCCACCAGAATGGGAAAGGCCATGCGTGCGGTATCGGA
>JAZUHZ010000135.1:0-14284 GCA_045642005.1 Candidatus Avilachnospira sp. | reverse complement strand
GATCCGGGCGAGACTTACCTTCCTCATCGATGTGGGACTTGATTATCTGACCCTTTCCAGAAATGCCTCCACCCTTTCGGGAGGAGAGTCCCAGCGGATCCGTCTCGCTACCCAGATCGGTTCCGGACTTGTCGGAGTGGTGTACATTCTTGATGAGCCCTCCATCGGGCTGCACCAGAGAGATAACGAAAAACTTCTGGGCACGCTGAAAAATCTCAAAAATCTCGGCAATACCGTGATTGTCGTGGAACATGATGAAGATACCATGCGGGCTTCGGACTTCCTTGTGGACATCGGCCCGGGGGCCGGAGAACACGGCGGCAGAATCGTCTGTGCCGGAACCGTGGAGGATATCATTGCCTGTCCGGAATCCATTACCGGAAAATATCTTTCCGGGGCGCTCAGGATCGCGGTCCCGGATAGGAGGCGTGTGCCGAAGGGCTGGCTTACGGTCCGCGGAGCTGCGGAAAACAATTTAAAGAAAATCGATGTATCTTTTCCGACCGGCGTGTTTACCTGCGTGACCGGCGTATCCGGTTCCGGAAAGTCCTCTCTGGTCAACGAGATTCTGTATAAAGACCTCGCCAGACGCTTAAACCGTGCCAAGGTGATTCCCGGAAAGTATGATTCCATTGAGGGAACAGAACAGTTTGATAAGATTATCTGTATTGACCAGAGCCCCATCGGGAGAACGCCGAGGTCAAATCCGGCAACGTATACCGGGGTCTTTGACCTGATCCGGGATCTCTTTGCCGCGACACCGGATGCGAAAGTGAGAGGGTATGACAAGGGCCGTTTTTCCTTTAATGTGAAGGGCGGACGGTGCGAAGCCTGTTCCGGAGACGGAATCGTAAAGATCGAGATGCATTTCCTTCCGGATGTTTATGTCCCCTGCGAGGTATGTCACGGAAAGCGCTATAACCGGGAGACTCTGGATGTGAAATATAAAGGGAAATCCATCTATGATGTTCTCAATATGACCGTTGAGGAGGCTATGGAATTCTTCCGGCCGATCGAGGCAATCTACCGGAAGATGAAGACGCTCTATGATGTGGGACTTTCCTATATCCGGCTCGGGCAGCCATCCACCGAACTTTCCGGTGGCGAAGCCCAGAGGATCAAACTGGCAACGGAGCTTTCCAAAAGGGCGACCGGGAAGACGGTCTATGTGCTGGATGAACCGACGACCGGACTTCATTTTGCCGATGTCCACAAGCTCTGCGACATTCTGTCCCGTCTTGCGGACACCGGGAATACGGTGATCGTGATCGAACATAATCTCGACGTGATCAAGACCGCCGATTACATCATCGACATGGGTCCTGAAGGCGGGGACGGCGGCGGGACCGTGGTCTGCACCGGAACGCCGGAGGAGGTTGCCAACGTACCGGAGAGCTTTACGGGACAGTTCCTGAAACCGTATCTTCAATGATCTGCTGCGGCACTTCATCCCGGAAGGCTCTGATAGACAAAAAAGGAATCATGTGGTAGAATAAACCGAATATGCAATTAAAGGAGAACTTTTAATGGCAAATCTGTTTGAAAAAATCTTCGGAACACACAGTGAGAGAGAGCTCAAGTCCATTTACCCCATCGTAGATAAGATTGAGGCTCTTTCTGATAAATATAAGGCAATGAGCGACCTTGAGCTCAAGGCTCAGACGCCGATGTTTAAGGATCGTCTCAATAAAGGGGAGACTCTCGATGATATTCTGCCGGAGGCTTTTGCCACGGTAAGAGAGGCTGCCTCCCGTGTTCTCGGCATGCGTCATTTCCGGGTACAGCTGATTGGCGGTATCGTGCTGCATCAGGGCAGAATCTCGGAGATGAAGACCGGTGAAGGAAAGACGCTTGTCAGTACCTGCCCGGCCTACCTCAATGCGCTCACGGGAAAGGGCGTTCATATCGTTACGGTCAACGACTATCTGGCAAAGCGTGATGCGGAGTGGATGGGAAAGGTTCATGAATTCCTCGGACTCTCCGTAGGCGTTGTATTAAACCAGATGACGAGTGAGGAACGTCAGAAAGCCTATGCCTGCGATATCACCTATGTGACGAATAATGAGCTCGGATTTGACTACCTCCGTGACAACATGGCTATTTACAAAGAGCAGCTTGTACTCCGGGGCCTTGAATATGCCATTATCGATGAGGTCGACTCGGTTCTGATCGATGAGGCAAGAACACCGCTGATTATTTCCGGCCAGTCCGGAAAGAGCACAAAGCTTTATGAGGCCTGTGATGTGGTTGCCCGTCAGCTGCAGCGCGGCGAAGCCAAGGAATTCTCCAAGATGGATGCCATCATGGGGGAAATGGCCGAGGAGACGGGAGATTTTATCGTTGAGGAAAAAGAGAAGAGTGTCAATCTGACCGAGCAGGGTGTTACCAAGGTAGAGCAGTTCTTCCACATCGAGAACCTCGCGGATCCCGAAAACCTGGAAATCCAGCACTGTATCATTCTGGCCCTTCGTGCCAATTATCTGATGCATCGGGATCAGGACTATGTTGTGAAGGACGGAGAAGTGCTGATCGTGGATGAGTTTACCGGACGAATCATGCCGGGCCGCCGCTACAGCGACGGACTTCATCAGGCGATTGAGGCAAAGGAGCATGTCAATGTGCGGCGGGAGAGCCGGACACTTGCCACCATCACCTTCCAGAACTTCTTTAATAAATTTAAGAAGAAAGCTGGCATGACCGGTACCGCCCAGACCGAGGAAAAAGAGTTTATCAATATCTACGGCATGGACGTTATCGTGATCCCGACGAATGTGCCGGTAATCCGGCAGGATCTGGACGATGCGGTATTCAAAACAAAGAAAGAGAAATTCAATGCGGTATGTGATGCCGTTGAGGAGGCATATCACCGCGGACAGCCGGTGCTTGTGGGTACGATCAATATCGATACCTCGGAACTTGTTTCCGCCATGCTGAAACGGCGCGGGATTCCCCACCGTGTGCTCAATGCCAAGTTCCATGAGATGGAGGCAGAGATCGTTGCACAGGCCGGACAGCACAAAGCCGTGACGATTGCCACCAACATGGCAGGCCGTGGTACGGATATCAAGCTGGATGATGACGCAAGAGCAGCCGGCGGACTGAAGATCATCGGTACCGAGCGGCATGAGTCCAGACGAATCGATAATCAGCTCCGCGGCCGAAGCGGCCGTCAGGGAGACCCCGGAGAATCCAAGTTCTATCTGTCTCTGGAAGATGACCTTCTGCGGCTTTTCGGATCCGATAATCTGATGAGCGTCTTTAACCGTCTCGGCGTGGAAGAGGGTGAGGAGATTCATCACAAGATGCTCAGCAACGCAATTGAAGGCGCTCAGAAGAAGATCGAGTCCAATAACTTTGCGATCCGTGAGAATCTTCTGAAATATGATGAAGTCAATAACGAGCAGAGAGATGTGGTATATGACCAGCGTTCACAGGTTCTTGACTGCCGCAACATGCGTGATCTTGTGATCAGTTATATCAATGACATTGTGGAACATTCCGTGGACATGACGATCCGTGAGGATGCGTCTCCGTCCGACTGGGATCTGACTGCTCTTTACAGCATGCTTCTTCCGGTGATTCCCTTAGAGCCCGTGAAGCTCTCGGAGGAACAGTTTGAAAAGATGCGCCGTGATGAACTGAAGCAGCTTCTGAAGGAAAAGGCGATCCGGCTGTATGAACAGAAGGAAGCCGAGTTCCAGGATCAGGAGCAGATGCGTGAGGTGGAGCGTGTCATTCTCTTAAAGGTGATCGACAACAAGTGGATGAACCATATTGATGACATGGTACAGCTGCGCGAGGGTGTAAGCATGGTTTCCTTCGGGCAGAAGGATCCGCTTGTCGAATATAAGAATGAAGGCTATGAGATGTTCGAAACCATGGCTGCGGGAATCAAAGAGGATACCGTCCGTACCCTGTACCGCATCCAGGTGGAGCAGAAGATTGAGCGAGAGCAGCAGGCCAAGATCACCGGAACCAACCGGGATGACACATCGGTAAAGGCGCCCGTGAAGCGTGCGGCCAGAAAGATCTATCCGAATGATCCCTGTCCCTGCGGCTCCGGCAAGAAATTCAAGCAGTGTCACGGACGTGACTTAAAGCCCGGCGATACGATTGATTTCAGCGTTCCTGCAAACTGAGTTTCCGGCATTTCCTCACTGACATTCTGAGGAGCGAAGCGACGAAGAATCTTACAAGAATGGAGAAATAACTAACTATGGCTGTAGTTGATCTGGATAACTATAAATATGAACTGAACGCCTGCAGAGAACCCCTTACCGGCCTCAAAGCATCTCTTGATCTGGAGAACAAAAAGCAGCAGATCGATGAGCTGGAACGGACAATGGAGGAGCCCGGTTTCTGGGATGATCCGAAAAAATCGCAGAAGACCGTAAAAGACCTGAAAAACATGAAGGATGCCGTGGCCAAATACCACGATCTGGAAGTTCAGGTGGAGGATATTGAGACCCTCATCGAAATGGGCATGGAGGAAGACGGCGACGAGGAGATCTGCGCGGAAGTCGGAGAAAGCCTTGAAAAGTTCAAAAAAGAACTGGAGGCTATGCGGACAGCGCTTCTTCTGTCCGGAGAATATGACGGAAACAATGCCATTATCGCCCTTTCCGCCGGTACCGGCGGTGTGGAGGCAATGGACTTCAACTCCATGCTTTACCGTATGTATTCCAGATGGTGTGAAAAGAAGGGCTTTAAGATGAGCCTGATGGATTACCAGGAAGGGGATGAAGCCGGCATCAAGGGCGTAACATTCCTTGTGGAAGGGGAGAATGCCTACGGACTCTTAAAGAGTGAGATGGGTGTTCACCGGCTGGTGCGTATTTCTCCGTTTAACGCGCAGGGAAAACGCCAGACCTCTTTTGCCTCCTGCGATGTCATGCCCGAACTGGACGATACCATCCAGATCGATATTGATCCGGCAGATCTGAAAGTCGATTATTACCGTTCTTCCGGCGCCGGCGGTCAGCATATCAATAAAACCTCATCTGCCGTACGAATCACTCATATTCCGACCGGAATCGTATGCGCCTGCCAGGAGGAGAGAAGCCAGTTCCAGAACAAGGACAAGGCCATGGCCATGCTGAAAGCCAAACTGTATACACTGATGCAGCAGGCACATGCCGAGAAGCTTTCCGATATCCGCGGAGATGTCATGCAGATTGCCTGGGGCTCTCAGATCCGGAACTATGTCCTTCAGCCGTATACCATGGTCAAGGATGTCCGTACCGGCGAGGAAACGGGCAATGCCCAGGCGGTTCTGGACGGTGATATCGATCTCTTTATCCAGGCGTACTTAAAATGGGTACAGCTCGGAAAACCCGACAGAAAAGTGCAGATGAATGATTAAAAAAAGTGCCCGGTAACGCATACCGGGCACACCGCTTTTTCTTTTCGACTAACGGACCGAACGAAGAAGGTAAAGGAAGTCCTCCAGCTTCATGCCGTAGCTTTGGAGGAGCTCCTCCATCATGGAAAGGAACTGCGGGCCGTTAACCGGATCCTTTGTCAGGGTGTAAAACATGGAGAATCCGTAGTAAAGAAATACGGAAAACAGGATGGAAATGATGCCGAGCGCCATTCCGAATTTTGCTCCGGTCCGCTTCTCTCCGCCCTTTTTTGAGACGACGGAAAGCACCACGGCGGCAGCCCCGAGGACGAAACCGTCATACATGCCATCCTTAAAGGAATTAAAACAAAGCAGAAATGCAAGAATCCCGCACAGAAGAGAATAGCGGGACAGCATTTTCTCAATATCGATTTTGATAACCATATTATCCATGACGGTGATAATCATACCTTGATTTTCCCGTCTTGTCAATGAACGGAAGAAAGGAAGTTCAATGACACTTGAATCCTACAGTGAAGATGATACAAAAATGCTGGCACTGATCACCGCAAAAGAGGCAAAAAAAGGCGATATTTTCTGTCTTGACGGCGATCTCGGGGCAGGAAAGACCGTATTTGCCAAAGGCTTTGCAGAAGCCCTCGGGATCACGGAGCCGGTGACAAGTCCGACTTTTACGATTGTCAAAGAATATCAGGGAGGACGCCTTCCGCTCTATCATTTTGATGTCTACCGCATCGAAGAGCCGGAGGAAATGGAGGCCATCGGGTACGAGGAGTATTTTTACGGAGACGGTGTTTGTCTCGTTGAGTGGAGTACGCAGATTGAAGAGCTGATCCCGGCTGATGCGATCCGGATCACCATAAAGCGTGATCTTTCCCGGGGCGAGGATTACAGAACAATTGATTTTGACTGAAAGAAATGAAGATACTGGCAATTGAATCTTCCGGACATACCGCAGGCTGTGCCTTCTGGGAGGACGGAAAACTGATTAGTGAATATTATATCAATTCAAAGCTGACCCACTCGAAGACCCTTCTTCCGATGATCGATGAAATGGCACAGTGTGCCGGGATCACGCTTTCGGAACTGGATGCGGTTGCGGTTTCGGCCGGACCGGGTTCTTTTACGGGGCTTCGGATCGGGGCCGCCACGGCGAAGGGACTGACGCTTGCCCTCGAAAAGCCGCTGGTGCCGGTAAGTTCTCTCATGGGGCTTGCCGAAAACATTTTTGCCCCCGGATTTCTCTGCTGTCCCATTATGGATGCCCGCCGCGGGGAGGTATACTGTGCGGCGTATTCCCGGGGAGAAATGATGCAGGAGGCGCTGATCCCGGACGCCGCCATGACGATCGGGGAGTTTCTGGAAAAAGTACAGTCACTGTCCGGGGATCTCGGGAAGCAATGTATTTTCCTCGGAGACGGGGTGCCGGTCCATGAAGAGGCAATCCGGGAAGCGCTCGGGGATCGGTGTATCTTTGCATCGACTGCCTGGAACATGCAGCGCGCATCTTCCGTTGCCGTGCTGGGAGCCAGGCTTTTTGCCGAGGGAAAAACCGTCTCTTCGGATGACTTTGTTCCCTTCTACCTCCGGCGTCCACTTGCGGAAACCGAGAAAGAAGAAGGAATCCTGGAGGATGCGGGAATCCATTCTCTGAAAAAAATCAACCGTGGCGAGTTTAAGCGTATGAGACACCCGGAAAGCGGAGCGGACAATGATTGAGATCAGAAACCTGACTCCTCAAAGTGTCGGAGAGGCTGTGGCAATTGATGAGGCCGTATTTCCCGAAAGTCCCTGGGGCAGAGACAGTTTTCTTGAAAACATCGGAAATTCCTTTGATCATCCGCTGATTGCCTATGCGGACGGGGTTCCGGCGGGATTCGGGATCCTCAGAAAGCTTGATGACGGGGAAGTGCTTCTCATCGGCGTCCTTCCTGCCTACAGAAGAAAAGGAATCGGAGCACAGCTTCTGGATCAGATGCTTCGGATCTCCGGACCGGATGCGAAAGTGTTTCTTGAGGTACGGGAATCGAACCTTCCGGCCAGGGCGCTTTACGAATCCCGGGGATTCCGGGAAATCTCACGAAGAAAGAATTATTACACGGATCCGGTGGAGGATGCCGTGATCATGACAGGTTGATTTATGCTGGATCTTTGTATACTCGGTACGGGAGGAATGACTCCCATGCCCTCGCGGTTCCTTTCCTCCTGTATGGTAAGGTGTGGCGGGTCAGACATTTTAATAGACTGCGGCGAAGGCACACAGGTGGCCATGAAAAAAGTCGGATGGTCCCCGAGGTCCCTGGATATCATGTGTTTCACGCACCTGCATGCCGATCATATTTCCGGCCTGCCCGGAATGCTTTTAAATATTGCCAATGCGGACAGGACGGAGCCGATTGTGATGATCGGACCGAAAGGCCTTTTTAATGTGACAAAATCACTCCGGTGCATTGCCCCGGATCTGCCGTATGAGCTCCGTTTTATCGAACTGGATCAGGAAACGGAAGAATACAGGCTGGGGCCGTACCTTATCAGTGCTTTTAAGGTAAAACACAATCTTACCTGCTACGGCTACAGTTTTCAGGTGCCGAGAAAGGGCCGCTTTGATGCCGAAAAGGCCAGAGAACTCGGGATTCCCCTGGAATACTGGAACCGTCTTCAGAAGGGGGAGGAGATCACGGACCGGAAGCTTGGCCGGACTTTTACCCCGGATATGGTGATGGGGCCGGAACGGAAAGGACTGAAGGTTACCTATTCCACGGATACAAGACCTGCAGATTCCATTGTCCGGGCCTGCTCGGGAGCGGATATCTTTGTCTGTGAAGGGATGTACGGCGAAGAGGGTAGTGAGGAGAAGGCCAGGGAACATAAGCATATGACCATGCGGGAGGGCGCGATGCTTGCGGCAAAGGCTGCCGTTCCGCCGAAGGAACTGATCTTTACCCACTACAGCCCGTCGATGCTCAGGCCGAAGATGTATATTGAAGAAGTGCAGAAAATCTTCCCGGCCGCAGTCTGCGGGAAAGACGGTCTGATCCGGAACCTGAGTTTTGAAGAAACATAACCCCACATCGCCTGCGTGAAACGTCGGAGATGTTTCACCCAACCTCACATAGCCTGCGTGAAACGTCAGAGATGTTTCACACAGGCTATGCAGAAAGAGAATCATGAAAGACACTTATATTTTAGGAATCGAATCCTCTTGTGATGAAACCGCCGCTGCCGTTGTGAAAAACGGGCGCGACGTTCTGTCCAACGTCATCAGTTCACAGATTGATATTCACACGATCTATGGCGGTGTTGTGCCGGAAATCGCCTCCCGCCTGCACTGCGAGAATATCAACGGGGTCATCAGGAAGGCCCTTTCTGATGCCGGAACCGACTGGGACGGGATTGACGCAATTGCTGTCACAAACGGCCCCGGCCTGGTTGGAGCTCTTCTGATCGGCGTTTCCGAAGCCAAGGCTCTGGCATATGCTCTCAAAAAGCCGCTCATCGGCGTGAATCACATTCGTGGGCATGTGGCGGCCAATTATCTCACAGCGAAGGAACTGGAACCGCCTTTTGTCTGTCTGATCGTCTCCGGGGGCCATACCCACCTGACTATCGTCAGGGATCCTCAGGATTTCGAGATCATCGGGAGAAGTGTGGATGATGCCTGCGGAGAATGCTATGATAAAGTGGCGAGAGCTGTCGGGCTCGGATATCCCGGCGGCCCCAAAGTGGACCGGGCCTCCAAAGGCGGAAATCCGCGCGCCATCCTGTTTCCCCGGGGGGAAATCAAAGACCGTCCGTATGACTTTACCTTCTCCGGACTAAAAAGCGCGGTGCTGAACTATATCAACAAAGCCAATATGACCGGGACGGAAATCTGTGTTCCGGATCTGTGCGCATCGTTCCAGGCCTCTGTCTGTGAGGCGCTTGTAACGAGAACCGTGATGTGTGCGAAAGAGTACGGAATCAATAAGATCGCTATGGCCGGCGGCGTCAGTGCCAACTCGGGACTTCGGTCTTCCATGAAAGAAGCCTGCGAGAAAAACGGCTTCCGCTGTTATTATCCGGAGCCGGTGCTCTGTACGGACAATGCGGCGATGATCGCGGCGGCCGGGTATTTCGATTATCTTGTCGGCAATTTTGCCGATACTTCGCTGAATGCGGAACCCTCCTTAAAGATATAAACTATGGCTGAACGATTAAAAATCAGTGCGATCATTGTGGCCGCGGGCAGCGGTTCGCGGATGAATTCGCAGGAAAAAAAACAATTTATGGATCTTCGGGGTGTTCCTGTACTGGTGTACAGTCTCAAAGCTTTTGAGGAGAACCCGGCAATCGACCAGGTTACGGTCGTAACGGCGGAAGAGGATATGGAGCGGGTTCTCCGGCTTTGTATCGAATACCGGATTTCAAAAGTAAAGAATATTGCTCCCGGAGGAAATATGCGGTTCCGCTCCGTCTATAACGGACTGTGCACGCTTCCCGGAGACACGAACTATGTGCTCATTCATGATGCAGCCAGACCCTGTGTCACGCAGGAAGTGATCCGGAACTGTATTAAGGGAGCCGTGCAGGAGGGCGCCTGTGTGGCCGCAGTCCGGGTAAAGAGTACCATTAAGCGCGGCGATGCCGACGGTTTTGCCATTGAGACCCCGGCCCGGGACAGTCTGTACGAGGTACAGACACCGCAGGCTTTTTCCTTCCGTCTGATTGCGGAGGCGTATGCGAGTCTCCAGCGTACCATAAGTGAGTACAATTCGGATATTTCCTGGGTAACAGACGATGCCGTGATCGTGGAAAACATGACCAGTGCGAAAGTAAAACTGGTTGACGGTGATTACGCAAACATAAAGATCACCACACCGGAAGACTTAAAAATTGCATCGGTACTGCTTCCTTCATGAATCCCGTGAAACATTTCCACGTTTCACGGGATTTCTTTTTTTCGGACATGAAAAAGCTCAGGCATATGCCTGAGCTTTTCACGCGGAAAGGATGGGATTCGAACCCATGTGGAGTTGCCCCCAAACGGTTTTCAAGACCGCCTCGTTATGACCGCTTCGATACCTTTCCAAACGACACCTTAAATAAAGCGCGCTTGATTATAATAAAGCACAGCCGGGGAAAAGTCAAGCGGAAATTTAAAAAACAGTGACTGAGATTCCGGAGAAACGGGCTTGATTTTCGATAAAAAAATGGATATAGTACTCCTGATAAGAATCAATAATAATCATTCGCGGAAATGTGACAGGAGGCTTTATGAAATACGATTGCGCGAAACTACGGACATTTGTCAGGGACGTGATGATGACCACGGGACTTTCGGAGGAGGATTCCTCTATTTTTTCGGACTCTCTGGTTTTTGCCAACATGAGAGGTGTGAACTCCCATGGCGTGACCAGAGTCGGCGTTTACAGAAGACGCCTGGTCTGCGATCAGGTGGATCCTCACGCGAAGTTAAAGGTCGTTGAGGACCGGCCCGCCCTTCTTCTTATCGATGGCTGCAACGGAATGGGGGCTCCCCTTGCTTTCCATGCCATGGAACTCTGCGTGGAACGGGCAAAGACCACCGGCGCCTGCTTTGCCGCGATCCGCGGCGGAAACCATTTCGGATGTGCAGGATACTTTACCAGATATGCGGCGGAACAGGGAATGATCGGTGTTTCCATGGCGGATGCCAACGCCGTTGTTCTTCCCACCGGCGCAAAGCAGCCCATGCTGGGCACCAACCCGCTTTCCATTTCCGTTCCCGCGTACGGGAAGGAGCCCTTCCTTCTTGACATGGCTACTTCTGTTGTCGCCAGCGGAAGGATCCGCCTGGCCGCCAAGGAAGGAAGATCCATTCCCGAGGGCTGGGGCATGATCGTAAACGGAGAAGCCACCACGGATCCTTCCCAGGTGAAGCACCTGATGCCCTTCGGCGGCTACAAGGGATACGGCATCGGCATGGCCATCGACCTTCTTTCCGCCACCCTTTCCGGCGCCTGCGATTCCCGTCATATGGGCTCCTTCTGGAAGCCCGGCGACGGCAACATTCAGGGAACCGGATTTTTCCTCGGCGTCATTAACCCCGCCGCCATCACGGATCCCGTGGAGTTCCAGAAGCGGGTTGCCGCCTATATTGACGAAATAAAAAATGCCGAAAAAGCGGACGGTGTGGAGGAAATCTTTGTCGCCGGCGAGATCGAGCAGAGAAAGTATGAAACTGCACTGGAGGAGGGCATTGCCATTTCCGATGTGGTGATCAATGAACTGAGAAGTATCGGCGAAGAGACCGGCGTTCCCTTCCCGTTTGACTGACGGAGGCATTCCATGCTTGGATTTATCGGATACGGAGACGCGGCGACTGCAATCGCCAAAGGACTTCATGAACAGCGCGGGATACAGGAAATGAATGCGTGGTCCGTGGTACTGGAAGGATCCCCCGAACGTGATGAACACGGAGTACTTGTCTACGGTACCCTCAAAGAACTGATCGAACACAGCGACCTTCTGTTTGCGCTGGTTCCCGGTGCCGCCGCCGTAGACGTGGCGGAAAAGTCAGCGGAATTCTTACAGCCCGGACAGCTTTACGTGGATCTTACCACTTCTTCTCCGAAGGATATGAAAAAAGTGGAGAAGATCATCAAGGAAACCGGGGCGAAGTTCGCGGACGGCGCCATGATGGATACCGTTCCGAAGCTTCTGCACAGAGTCCCCGTGACGCTCTGCGGTCCGGATGTGAAAGAAGCGGAAGAGAAGATGAGTGCTCTCGGCATGCTGATCGATCCCCTCGGAGAGGAGACGGGAAAAGCCGATGCGGTCAAACTTCTCCGCAGCATGTACACGAAGGCACATCTTGCCTGCGTGTTTGAAATGCTGGAAGCCGCCGAACACTTCGGCGTTGCAGACTATGTGATGGAAGGTCTGGCAAAGACCATGGATTCCGAAACCTTCGACCAGGGAATGAACAAACGCTGCGCCGGCGGAGTCATTCACGCGGAGCGCCGTTCCCATGAACTTCTCTGTGCGGCACAGATGCTGGAGGAGGAGGGCTTTCCCGCCCTCATGAGCCGGGCGGGTTCCGAGAAACTGAAAGAGATCGGATCCTTAGATATCCGGAATCATCTGACCCACGGACGCCCCGCGACCTGGCAGGAGGCTCTTACGTACCTGGTGGAGCGGAGAGAGGAAAATTATGACCGCCTCCGCGGTGAGATTCACTAAAGTGAGGAAACAGTAAGATATGACAGCCAAAAGAAGAGGAAAACCGAATACTCTGCAGATGATATGCTCTGCTGTGATGCTTTTCTGTTTTTCCGTGTACGGAATCTGTATGATCGCGCTTGATGACAAAACGCCCTGGAAGATTGCATGCTGCATTCTCGGGATTCTATACGCCGGAACGATACAGGTATTTCACCGCGAAGGAAAAGTTTAAGAAAAAGACGTTCGGAAACAAAATCGTTTTTGGGTGGAATTTATTCTGAAAAGCGGTATAATGTGACTAATAACTTTCAGGAGGAACAGAATGGAAAGAATTATCGGCGGTCAGGGAACCGGAAAAACCAAAGAACTTGTAAGGATCGCATATGAAAAGAATGCAACGGTTGTCTGCGAGACACCGGACCGTATGGTAGAGAAGATGCATGCCTACGGCTATGTGGGAATCCAGTGCATCTCATATGAGGAATACATCAATAACAAAGAAAACGAACCCGCGGGAGTGCAGTACGTCGTGGATGATATCGAGGCATTCCTCTACTATATCTCCAAAGGAACTATCGCGTTCTCCGTATCCAATTCATAAGAAAACTTTCGAGTCCCCTCTTTCGGAACCTTCCGGAAAAGGGGGCTACTGTCGATAAGGGAAAAACGGATGTTATTTGTCGGCCTGCGGTCGCAGGCAAAGTGAGGGTAGTATGACAAATGTGAATGATCTCAATTGTATGATTGATCTTCATTGCCACCTGGACGGAGCAATCTCCATCGAGTCAGCGAGGCAGCTGGCGATCATGCAGGGCATCGAACTTCCGGAAAGCGATGAAGAACTTCTTAAGATCATGAGAGTCAGCGAGAACTGCAGCAGCTTAAACGAGTTCCTGGAGAAATTCGCTTTTCCGTGCTCGCTTCTGCAGACCGAAGACGGTGTCCGCGCGGCGTTTACAAATCTTTTGACAGAGCTCAGGGAGCAGGGACTGATCTACGCTGAGATCCGGTTTGCGCCCCAGTTGTCCACCGACAAAGGGCTGACGCAGGATGAGGTCGTTGCAGCGGCTCTCGGGGGAATGAAAGCGGTTCCTGTCGAATCCGGGCTGATCCTCTGCTGTATGCGCGGGAACAATCATCAAAGGAATGTCGAGACGATCCATGTTGCCGAAAAGTATCTCGGAAAGGGCGTTGTGGCAGTCGACCTTGCGGGTGCGGAAGCGCTGTTCCCCACGGATGATTACGCTGACATCTTTGCACTCGCCAGGGAAAAAGGCATTCCGATCACAATCCATGCCGGAGAAGCAGAAGGCCCAGAAAGTGTAAGAAAAGCGTTGGAGCTGGGCGCCGCAAGAATCGGCCACGGGGTTCGCTCCCTGGAAGATGACGAACTGGTAAAAGAGCTTTGCGAAAAGCAGATTCCGCTTGAACTCTGCCCGACGAGCAATGTGAATACCGCCACCGTCCGGCGTCTTGCCGACTGGCCGCTTCGAAAGCTTTTGGATGCGGGACTTTATGTTACGATCAATACCGATGATCCATCCATTGAGGGAACAACGATTAAGGAAGAATTTAATAAGCTGATTGAGAATTTTGGCCTGAGTGCCGGGCAGATCAAAAAGCTTCTCATCAATTCCGCAAATGCTTCCTTCGCAGGTGACGACGTGAAGCAGAAGCTTGTTGACGGGATTGAGGCGAGCTTTGCCGCCCGGGGGCTTTGAGAGGAGAACAAGATGGAAC
>JAZUHZ010000134.1:0-3163 GCA_045642005.1 Candidatus Avilachnospira sp. | reverse complement strand
TTCAGGCCTTTTGAGGGACGGCAGTCGGTATGGAGTACGGTAAAGAGGCTGTCGGAATAGGCAAGGGATCCTTCGATATCCTTTTCCTCGGTTGAATCCCCCAACACGCCTTCAACCACATACCGGCCATCGGGATACATTTTGGTAAGCTGATCCTTCGAGAAAACCGGCAGGTCCTTCTTTTTATATTTTACCTGGTTATCGTTATTTTCTGCAAAGACAGAAAAAGATTTCCGTTCTGACATTTCTGCACCATCCTGCTTTTTTAATGAACAGGGCTATCATACCATACTTCCCGGAGAAAAGATACCCGGTTCCGGGATTTCTGAAAAACACCTGAAAACATGACAGGTCCGCGAGTCCGAGGGATTGGGGATTGGAAAGGACCATCTGTTTTAATAAAAAAGGGATAAGAAAAAGGAGAGCTTTTGGGGGCTCTCCTTCATTGGATTCTGCACTCTATATGAGTTGTACTTCTTCAAGAGGAAGGTTAATTGACATCATCAACTGATGCGGTAAAGGTAAGGGTGTCAGTGAAAGTACCTGCGTAAGCAGAAGCCTTGGAAAGCGTAGCTTTCAAATTTTTTACAGTACTGGTGAAATCCGTGACACCGGCACTAACCGTTAATACACCGGCTTCATCTGCATTTAATGTGTATGGAAGCGCGGTAGTATCATTATCATCAGACTCTTTAAGCTTCCATCCATTACCGGAAGATACCGCTATCGTAAGTTTCTTTCCTAACCCAATAAGACATTTTGTAACTGAAACATCTCCAATGGTCATATCACCTTCAATAAGTTCGATCGGATCAGTAGTTGTTTCAGACGGCACTGTCCACTCATAACTTTCGCCAACGGAATATGATAAATTAACGCTCTTCTCATCCGAATCCGCCATTGCGGTTCCTACCATTGCGACTGCCATCACTGCTGCGAGTACGATTGCGATTCTTCTTTTCATTTCTTTCTCCTTTTCTCTCTCTGAGCTTTCTTTTCTGATTTTCTTTCGGGAGGTTGTTCCCTTCTGTTTATGGCTAAAGTTTATCACCGGTTTCTGTGATTTTTCACTGCAGGTTTTTCACATTTTCTGCCGTTTTCTCACAGAATCACGTGATTGTTTCAGAAATCTCACAAAAAATGTGAGAATCGCAGAAAAGTTCTGTTTGACACTGGGAAGACCATGTAATAGAATTAAAAAATATTAAGAGAAATATGGTGCAGCTGATGATCCGAATTGCTTCCTGTGACGATAATGAAATGATGCTTTCCCTCCTGAATGAGTACCTGGTTGATTACCGGGAGAAAAGCAATGAAGAAATCGAACTCGTGTCCTTCCATTCGGCCGCGGATCTTCTTGCCAATGTAAAAGAAGAAGGCGGCTACGATATCTACATCCTGGATATTGTGATGCCGGGAATCAACGGGATGGAGGCGGCCGTCACGCTGCGGGCGTCGCTGGACGAAGGCATCATCATCTTCCTTTCCGCTTCCATGGAATACGCCGTCAGTTCGTACGATGTCGGAGCCTTCTACTATCTGTTAAAGCCGGTCAATCCGCATAAACTGGAAGAGATCCTCGACAAGGCCTTCCAGGTCCTTCGCCAGGACCGTGCCACCAATCTGATCGAAGTAAAGACACCCGCCGGAATCAGTCAGATCGATTTGTCGGAGATCTGCTATGTCAACATCGAAGACCGCAGCGTGTGTTATCACCTGCGGGACGGAAAAGCTGTGTTGTCCAGAAAACTGCGGGGATCATTTGCAGAGGAAGTCTCTGCGCTTTTGGAGAATAAAAGGTTTGTCCAGTGCGGGGCCGCGATGGTGCTGAACCTCCGGATGATTGAAGCCATTGACGAAGAGAGCATCCTGATGCGCGGCGGCGTCATGCTTTATCCGTCAAAATCCGCCTGCACTGCGGTCCGGAAGCTTTGGATGGCAGGAAAAAAATAAAACGGATCAGGTTTCCCCGTCCGTTTCCATCGTAAAGGTTAACAGATCGTGATAAGTCCCGGCATAACGCGGATCTGCCGACGGCAAAAGCCGAAAGCTTATCGGGACCGCGATGCTCTGATACGTATCCTCCTCAGTAATCTGAAGCACCGGGAAGGCTGCTGCGGTTTGCGGTTCTGCTTTTACACAGATCTCGTACGGGATACTGTCAATGTCCCCATATGTCAGATGGTATGCTCCATCATATCCGTTCCGGGCCGCGGCAATAACGGTCAGGCTGACCGGTCCGTTTTTCTCAAGACTCAGATACATGATTTCGGGCTCCTCTGCGGGCCCTTTTATGATGACATCCGAAGGGATAGTAATCACATACTGTTCTCCCACGGGGTAATCGGATGGTGTTGCCAAAGACTGCTGCAGGAAAAACTCATAGGATGCTGCATCATCCGATTCCCGCAGACCGGACCCTGCGCCTGTTTCATCCGTCACTTCGACGACTTCCTCAACTTCTGAAATTTCAGAGAATTCCGCCGTCCCTACGCCGGCTTCGATCACTGTCGGGGCTGCATCTGATGCTTCAATAGCCGTATCTCCCTGCGCACAGATATCAAAAACCGGGAAGCAGACTGCCGCAAGGATCAGGCAAAATACCTTCTGTATTTTATTATTTCGTCTTTTCATTCTCTGTTCCTTTCAAATCTGCGATACGGGTGGTTTCTTTTATATAAGGATACCATATTTTTGACGGTTAATCAACAACACGAACCGTTCCTATCCATCTGACAGATAACCATTTGATTTGTCAACCGGCGGCAAAGCTCTGAGCTTTCACAGTTCTTTGCTTTTCTTTACGGATAATACACGTTCTTGCCATACCCGTGAACACGAAGAACCGTCCCTATTTACACCCCTTGACAGATGAGCCTCCCATGAATATAATACTGGTACCTGATCCTTCCACGCCTCTCAAAGATGCGCACCATGGAAGGACTTTTTTTACTCAAAAGGCAGGATACTATGGAAGAGAAAGAGACAAAAAATTCAGAGATAGATGAAGACCCCGCTACTGTCAGCGAGACTGACCCTGCTGCTGTGACGGTCAAACCCCAGAAAACGCTCGAAGAGCAGATTGGTATTCTGAAATCACGCAAGTTTTATGCGCATTACCCGGGAGCCCTGAGATCCCTTACCAATGACCATGCCCCTGGAT
>JAZUHZ010000133.1:0-5927 GCA_045642005.1 Candidatus Avilachnospira sp. | reverse complement strand
ACCAGTACAGTACCCACGGATAGGCTACAGAAGCGGATTCTGCATCATAAACGAGGTCGTACATGGCGCGCATCTTGGTCGCAAATTCCGCCCACTGCGGATCTGCCTGCACGGTCTCCTGCGCAGCCTTGTCAAGACCCGCTGCCGTGAAGGGGCCGTAGGTCTTATAAAGATAGGTATAAGCTTTTGTGATATCAGCTACCCAGTCGGCATAGGAGCCTTTGCCGTAGCCGAGATCTGTCCTGTCTTCGTTATGGTCACCGATCTCAGTGAACAGAACGTCAGGAAGCTCTTCCGGAGTGATGGCAAAAGTCATGGTCTGGAGCTGATAAACAGCCAGCTGCTCCTCTACGTCAAAAATGGAGCAGGTATTATCAAAATCGAATACTGCGTATTCGGTGGAATAATACTTCTCTCCGCCCTTGCCGTAAAGCTCAAGCATGGCATTGACATTGTCCTTTACATCCGGCGCCCAGTCTTCATGAGTGAGAAGTGTGCGTGTGGATGTCTCCTTCGTTTCGTCAGCGACGGCGGTAAATGCACAGCCGATCACCATGACGAAAACAAGAAGAAGGGAAAGAATCTTTTTCATCTGGTTCCTCCTTATTTGTTTGATGGTGAGTCCTGCTTTGTACGGACTCTGATACAATGTGATTTTAACGTAAAGCAGTGTGAAAAGTCAACGCTTTTCTTACGGTTTCCTGTTATTTTTCTGTCAGGTCCAACCCGGAAAAGAATCGATTGAAAAAAGAGAGATAAAATGATACGATTCGGGGTATGAAAACTGCAGCCATTATCTGTGAATATAATCCGTTTCATAACGGACATGCCTACATGCTGCGGACCCTCAGAGAAGAAGGGTTCGACCGCATCGTGTGTTTCATGAGCGGGAATTTTGTGCAGCGGGGCGAACCCGCCATCGTGGACAAGTACGCCCGGGCCAGGGAAGCGCTTCTCTCCGGGGCGGATCTTGTCCTCGAGATGCCCGTCATCTTTGCCACCTCCAGCGCCCGTGACTTTGCGTCATGCGGTGTCCGGATGGCTTATGAAACCGGCGTCTGCACTCATCTGTGCTACGGGATCGAACCGGAAGCGGACCCCGCTTCGGAAGTTCTTCCCGAAATCTCCCTTAAGAACGAAGAAATCGCACAGTATCTGAAAGAAGGAACTACATATCCGGAAGCCGTTTCCCGGGCCACCGGCCTTCCTAAATGCGGTCCGAATGCCATCCTTGCCGCAGAATACCGAAGAGCTCTTTCTTTATTCACAGGCGGCACGATTCTTCCGTATCCTGTGCAAAGAAGCGGCGACCGGTATGATTCGGATACGGTTTCCGGAGAGGGCTATGCCTCCGCCCGTTCGATCCGGAACATGATCCTGAGCGGACATGGTTCTGAAATCGGTGTCCAGGTCCCTGCGGAAGAGCTCGCGGACATCCTATCCTCTTCTCCCGTTACGGCGGACCATTTGTCTCTTCTCCTCTCCGACCGTCTCCTCCGGGAAGAGGATTTCACAAAATATCTTGACGTATCGAGGGAGATTTCCGAGCGTCTTCGGAACCGCCGGAATATCCTGATGTCATTTACGGACCGGATCGCAGATACGAAAACCCGTCAGTACACCTATACCCGCATCCAGCGTGCGCTTCTTCACATCGTCCTCGGCATCACCGGAGAAGAAGCAGCGAATCTCAAAAGGGACGGATGGTTCCGCTATTTCCGGGTGCTTTCGTACCGCCGGGAAAGCGGTCTTCTCCGGGAAATCAAAAGATCCGCCAGTGTACCGGTTGTTTCCCGTACGGCGGATCTCCTGGAAATTGCTCCTTCTGATTTTTATTATGACCAGCTTTATCAGGGCATCCATAACGGACGATCTGAATACCTCCGGTCACCGTTCATCCTGTAATCAGTCGCTCGTGAGTTTCCGGATCACATAGGCATATTTCGGATACTTTCTCATCAGATCATATCCGCTTACAAGTTCAAAGTTCTCAAATGAGAAGGCCGGGGCGCACATGCAGCTCATCAGAGCAAACTCCCCGTCAGAAACCTCCGCGCCGAAAACAGTGCCCGCCGGGATCTTGACGGAAAGCTTTTCCCCGTTTTTGAGATCGGATCCCAGTTTTTCGATGAGCATGTCTCCGTGCCCGTTAATCATGTAGATCTTTACCGTTCCGCCGGTATGATAATACCATACTTCGTCGGAAGTAAGGCGGTGAAAACGGGACACCTCCTCTTTATCAAGAAGGAAGTAGATATTCGTAAAATAATCGGTCCGCTCGTTTTCCCTGTACCATCCGCCTTCCTCATGACGTCTCAGGTTGAGTACTCTTACATAATCATCTGCTCTCATTCTATTTCTCCTTCAAAAAAGTGGTACTTTCAGAACATCTTCCCGAAACCGGAACATTCTGCGAACTGCTGTGATTTAACCGTCTCCTTCGATCACCGAAAGGGCGATGATGCCGGTGATCGTCAGTGCGATGAACAGATACTGCCTGCGGGATAGTTTTTCTCCGAGGAACAGCCTCGAAAGGATCAGGGAAACCACACAGACGGAGGAAATGACCGGTGCACTCAGGGCCCCGTTCCGGCTCATGGCATAGACGTAGGTAAACTGACCGGCCGTCTCACACACGGCTGCGAGGATCTTGTCTTTCTGATGCGGCAGATCGAGAGGCACCCTCTTTGCCTTCAGATAGATAAAAAGGAGCACCGCACAGAACGCAAAGGTCAGTTCGTACGAGGTATTGGCCACGAGCTCAATGTTTTCTTCCGTGACCCCGATGAGCGGGCTCTGCGCCGGATCCTCCAGATAGAAAACATCCAGAAAACTTCCGAAAGCATCGAGGATCGCGTATACGAGCGGCATTGCGAAGGCAATGACTGCCATCACGCTTCCCATTTTCTTTTTCCGTTTCTCCGCGCTCTCCTGATCGAGAAACCCAAGTCCCAGAATACCGACGACCATCAGAACAATCGCCGCAACGGCAGGGACAGAGATCGTATCCCCAAGGATGATCACGCATAAAACCGTACAGATAGCCCCCGAGGTGTTCTCCATCGGGTCGGAGATTGACTCCTCGATAAACCGCATTCCGAAAAAGGAACAGGCCATGGAAATAATATAGAGGAGGGAAACCGGCAGATACCGGATCAGATTCACCGGATCATACCGGAAATCGCCCGTACAAAGCGTGACCACGGCATGGATGCCCATCACCGCTCCCACAAATATGCAGGTCTTCAGATGGGCGAATTTTTCGTCCGGACGGGCTCCCCTCTTATAAAAGAACTCGGCAAGTCCCCAGATCAGCGTTGTGCAGATGGCAAACAGAAACCACATCGTTTTATTCAACAAGAATGTCCGGATACAGTCTCCGGATCACATCGATAAAATGCGCCTGTATCATTTCATACCGGGCGTTTTCGTTTTTCGGAAGGGCCTCGTTTTTCACAAAGCCTCCCGCCATGGAAGCATGCCCGCCGCCGGATCCGAGACCTGCAAGTCCTTTCTCCGCGAGTACTCCCGCATGAACATCCGGACGCTCACTTCGGAAACTGAATTTGACCCCGTCACTTCGTTTGGCATAGAGCACGACAACTTCCACTTCCACGAGACTCAGGAGAAAGTCGCTCAAAATCCCCGTCAGTGCATCCGGGCAGGGGAAATCAATATGGGAGAAACCGACAACTCCGTAAACCCGGATATTGTCAATCGCCATACCGTATCCGTGCAGGTCCTGGAACTCCATATTGTTCGTTTCCAGTTCGGAAAGGAGCTTCTGATCGGTGAACGGAAGAAGGTATCCGAACATCTCAATATCGAACGGAGTTACTCCTCTGGAAAACTGCAGGGTGTCCATCCGGATCCCGTAAAGGAGCAGGGTTGCGGCTACTGCGGACGGCTGAAAGCCGGCCGTTTGGAAATACTCCGTCACAAGGCTCGAGCATGCTCCTGTGATTCTCAGATCTTCATATTCATATTCCAGTGTTCCCGTCACGGGATGATGGTCGATCACCGCCACTTCATCACCGATAAGATCTGTGGTATTTCCGGCATTTTTCTGACAGTCGACAAGGATGATCATGTCCTCTTCTGTCATGTCCGCAAGATCACGGGAGTTTTTCATGGTGATTCCGGCCACGCTGAGCATCTTTGTGGTGCTCAGTTTATCGATTGCCCCGTCATAACAGAGCTCGGCGGCAATCCCGAAGTGTCCGAGAAATTCCGAGAGACCAAAGGCTGCAGCCACGGCATCCGGATCCGGGAAATTATGTGTCTGAATCCAGACCTTTCTGTTTCGGCATAATTCTGTCAGTCTTACGTAATCCATTCTGTCAGTCCTGTGTCCGTTTCTTCCTTAATTTCACACTATAACAGAATGATTATATATAAAAGCTCTCCGGAATTCAAGAAAAATGTGATCAGTTTTCTGTTTTCTCTTTACTTTACGCGTTTCAGGGGATATCATTCCGGATGGAGGTTTTTCATATGGAGAATGCAAAAAAATACTTCAGAGATGAAGATGAAGAACATATCATAAAACTGAGACATGAGCTTCACAGGCATCCGGAGCTCGAAACAGATCTTCCCGAAACCTGTGCGATCGTCGAAAAAGAGCTCTCCGATCTCGGAATTCCGTACTCTCTTCGCTACGCAAAGTCCGGCATCGTAGGGTACATCAATTATCCTGCCGAAGGATATGAGAAGGTTCCGGGGAAAGGAACGCCCGGTCATGTCTTTACGATCGGTCTCCGGGCGGATATGGATGCGCTCCCGATCACCGAGGCCACCGGTCTTCCCTACTCTTCCACCCATCCCGGGATCATGCACGCCTGTGGACACGATGCCCATACCGCCATGCTTTTAGGGGCTGCAAGAGCTTTAAAACGTGCGGAAAAAGAGGGGGGGCTCAAAATCCGGATCAAGCTCTTCTTCCAGCCCAATGAAGAAGGAAAAGGTCTCGGTGCCGGGCTCTTTGTGGAAAGCGGGGCGCTTTCTGATGTGGATCTGATCTTCGGACAGCACATCTCCAATGATGTCCCGACCGGAGAACTCCAATGGCACCGGGGGCCGTTCCAGGCCGCCTGTTTTGCCTACACCATTCTGTTCCGCGGTCGTTCCTCCCACGCCACGACACCGCAGTTTGCCCACGATGCGCTCAGCATGGCGGTAAAGGCTGTCAATGATATTTATCTGATGAATTCCCGGGAGATCAGTCCGTTTAAGAACCGGATCATCTCGGTCGGGTCTCTTCACGCGGGAACCGCTCACAATATTATTGCCAGTGAGGCGGAAATCCAGATTTCCTTCCGTTTCTATGACGATGATGTACGGGAGCTTGTGGACCGCAGGATCCGGCAGATCTGTCAGAATGCCGCAGAGGAGCTTTCCGGAGAGGTGGAGATCACCCTTGACCAGAGTGCCGATCCCGTAATCAATGACGACTATGCGACGGATAAGGTTATCGAAGCCCAGCGGATGATCGTTCCGGAAGAAAAGATCTCCGAAGCGTATATGCGGATGGGGTCTGAGGATTTCTCTTTGTATCAGAGAGTCTGCCCGGGAAGTTTCTCGAGAATCGGTACGGGAAATCCGGAGAAGGGCTGCACTGGAAGCGCTCATAATGCGGATCTGGTGCTTGATGAAGCGGCATTTCTCACGGGAGCCATGTATCTGGCGCAGCTGGGGTTGCTGGAGTATTAAAGACACGAGCAAGCCGCTGCGGGGGTTTTTAACCGTTCAGAAAAGACATTCGCAATCCGCTGACGCTCCTTGCGGGCTTTTCACCGTTCAGAAAAGCATTTGCAAGCCGCAAGCGGCTTGCAAATGTCTTTGCGTCTGCCCTGCAGACGCAAAATATCCGCACAAAAGGCCGGGAACAAGCAAGCTTGTTCCCAAGTCGGAGGCCAAGCGGTCTTAGG
>JAZUHZ010000132.1:0-5329 GCA_045642005.1 Candidatus Avilachnospira sp. | reverse complement strand
GGCTGCCGCTTGTGCGGCAGCCACCTGTTATTGATGGGGCCGGTTTATTCTTCTGTTTCCGGTTCCGGTGTCTCCTCTTCTTTGTCGATTTTGGCAACGGCGACGATCTTTTCGTCAGGGTCGACTCTCATGACGATGACGCCGGAGGTGCTTCTTCCAATGAGAGAGATGTCGGAGGCCGATACACGGATGGTCTGGCCCTTGTCGGTGATGAGACAGACATCCACATCTTCGGTGACAAGTTTTGCAGCGACCAGAGGTCCTGTCTTTTCGGCGATCTTATAGCAGGTGATTCCCTTGCCGCCGCGGCCCTGTCCGCGGAACTCATCCACGGAGGTCCGTTTGCCGTAGCCTTTTTCAGAAATGGTCAGAAGGTCGGTGCCGTGGGAAAGTACCTGCATGGCGATGACTTCATCGCCTTCTTCCTTGAAGCGCATGCCGGTAACACCCATGGAGGCACGGCCGGTTTCCCGGACATCCTTTTCGTTGAAGCGGATGGCCAGGCCGTCACGGCTTACCATCATGACTTCCTCATTGCCGTCCGTGAATTTGACTTCGATGAGCTCGTCGCCTTCTTTTAAGGAGATGGCGATGAGACCGTTTTTCCGCACCATGGCATAGTCACAGAGATCGGTCTTTTTGATCATGCCGCTCTTCGTGGCCATGAGGATATAGTGCCCTTCCGTATATTCCCGGATGGGAATGACAGCTGTGATCTTTTCTTCGGCTTCGAGCTGCAATAGATTAACAATGGCGGTGCCGCGGGCGGTCCGGGAACTCTCCGGGATCTCGTATGCCTTTAAGCGGAACACCCGGCCGGTATTGGTGAAGAACATGATATACTCATGATTGGTGGTGGTAAAGATCTCCTCCACGCAGTCGTTATCAATGGTCTGTGCGCCCTTGATGCCCTTGCCGCCGCGGCCCTGCGCCTTAAAGGTGTCGATGGGCATGCGCTTGACATATCCAAGCTTGGAGCGGGTGATGATCACGTCATCGTCGGATACGAGGTCTTCGATGTCGATTTCTTCGGGATCATAGCTGATGATGGTCCGGCGGTCATCGCCGAAACGGACAGCAATGTCATTGATCTCGTCCCGGATCACGCCGAGAAGTTTTTTCTCGTCGCCGAGGATTTCCTGATAATAGTTGATCTTCATTAAAAGATCACCGTATTCGTCTTCGATTTTCTTCCGTTCGAGTCCGGTGAGGGCTTTCAGACGCATATCCACGATAGACTGGGCCTGAATGTCGGAGAATTCAAAGCGCTCGATGAGGTTTGCCTTGGCGGCTTCGGTATCTTCGGAGTTCCGGATGATCTTTACGATCTCGTCAATGTAGTCGAGGGCTTTTAAGTATCCTTCGAGGATATGAGCGCGGTCCTGCGCTTTTTTCAGGTTGAACCGGGTTCTTCTGGTGAAGATATCCTCCTGATGCTTTAAATACTCTTCGAGGATCTGCTTTAAGTTTAAGACTTTCGGCTCGCCGTTCACGATGCAGAGCATAATGGTGCCGAAGGTGTCCTGCAGCTGGGTATGCTTATAAAGCTGGTTTAAGATGACCTGCGGGTTGACGTCTTTGCGGAGTTCAATGCGGATCTTTGCCTCGGAATCTTTGCCGGCGGTATCGTAAATGCCGGTGATGCCGTCGATTTTC
Organism: Candidatus Avilachnospira sp.; assembly: GCA_045642005.1. Classification (GTDB taxonomy): domain Bacteria; phylum Bacillota; class Clostridia; order Lachnospirales; family Lachnospiraceae; genus Avilachnospira. The sequence goes on along the minus strand of JAZUHZ010000132.1, from coordinate 3,673 downwards.
TTTTCTTTGACCAGTTCCGCCACATCCTCGATGACCTTGGAACGGTAGACGAGGTAGGGGAGTTCTTTGACCTTGATGACGCCTTTTCCGTTGGGAAGGGTCTCGATCTCACAGATGGCGCGCATCCGGATCTTGCCGCGGCCGGTGCGGTAGGCTTCTTCGATGCCGCGGGTGCCGAGGATTTCCGCGCCGGTGGGGAAGTCGGGTCCCTTGATTTTGGTCAGGATCTCGTCAATGGAAGTGTCGCGGTCCTCGGTGATGCGGTTCTCGATCATGAGGGAGGCTGCGGCGATCACTTCCCGGAGGTTATGGGGCGGGATATTGGTGGCCATGCCGACCGCGATGCCGGTGGCGCCGTTGACAAGGATATTCGGGAATTTGGCAGGAAGCACCGTAGGCTCGTCGTATCCCGGCTCGTTGGAGAAGTTGGGAACGAAATCGACGGTATCTTTATTGATATCTTCGAGCATATCCATGGCGAGCTTACTGAGCTTTCCTTCCGTATAACGGTAGGCTGCGGGAGAGTCGCCGTCTTCGGAACCGAAGTTTCCCTGTTTCTCGATGAGAACGTTCCGCATGGACCAGGGCTGCCCCATGTAGACCAGGGCGCCGTAAATGGAGGAGTCGCCGTGGGGATGATAATGACCCATGGCTTCACCGACGATGGTGGCGCATTTTTTGGTCTTTTTATCGTTGGTGGCTCCCATTTTGAGGCAGGCGTAGAGGATTCTCCGCTGTACCGGCTTCAGACCGTCTTTCACGTCCGGAAGGGCCCGGGACACGATAACGCTCATGGCGTAATCGATGTAGGAACTCTCCATGGTGGATTTTAAGTCTACTTCTTTTATTTTATCATATACATTTGCTTCCATATGTTTCCTTCTGTGTTGGGGTCATGAATGCAGCGCAGCTGCATTCATGTGGGGGAGTTATACATCGAGGTTCTGGACGTATTTGGCATTTTCTTCGATGAAGAGGCGGCGAGGCTCAACCTGATCTCCCATCAGGGTGGTAAAGGTGAGGTCGAGCTCGGATTTGGAGTCATCGGTCATATTCACGCGGAGAAGCGTCCGGGTCTCGGGATCCATGGTGGTTTCGGAAAGTTCCTGATCTTCCATCTCACCCAGACCTTTGAATCGCTGCACGTCGGCATCTTTTCCGACCTGCTCGAGAAGGCGGTCTCTTTCTTCATCGCTGTAGGCGTAGTAGAGTTTTCCTTTTTTCCGCACATAGAAGAGCGGCGGCTGCGCCAGGAACACATGTCCCTGTTTAATGAGTTCCGGCATGAAACGGTACAGGAACGTAAGCATCAGGGTCGCGATATGTGCGCCGTCGACATCGGCATCGGTCATGATGACGATCTTATTATAACGGAGCTTACTGATATCAAAATCATCGTGAATGCCGGTTCCGAAGGCGGTGATCATGCCCTGGATCTCCTTGTTGGCATAGATCCGGTCCATCCGGGCTTTTTCCACATTGAGAACTTTTCCGCGGAGCGGCATGACGGCCTGATATTTCGGATTGCGGCAGTTTTTGGCGGGGCCTAAGGCAGAATCACCCTCGACGATAAAGATCTCGCACTTTTCCGGATCTTTTTCCGTGCAGTCGGCAAGCTTTCCGGGAAGGCCGGCGCCTTCAAGAACGGATTTTCTTCTGGCCAGATCTCTGGCTTTTCTGGCTGCCGCACGGGCCCGCTGCGCCTGGATGGATTTTTCACACATCATTTTTGCGCAGGTCGGATTCTGCTCGAGGAAATAGGTCAGCTGTTCGGAAAGGAGCTGGCTGACGGCCGGACCGGCTTCGCTCGTACCGAGTTTCATCTTGGTCTGTCCCTCAAACTGGGGGTCTTCGATCTTGACGGAGATGATGGCGGTGAGACCCTCCCGGATATCCTCGCCGGAAAGGTTGTCTTCGTTATCTTTCAGAAGCTTATGGCTTCTGGCATAATCGTTGAATGTCTTTGTGAGCGCATTCTTAAATCCCGTCAGATGCGTTCCGCCTTCCGGAGTATTGATGTTATTGACAAAGCTGTAGATATTTTCCGTATAGGCATCGGTGTGCTGCAGAGCGATCTCGCAGTAGATTCCCTGACGCTCGCCCTCACAGTAGATCACTTCCGGATACAGCGGGACATTGGCCTGATTGAGGTAGGTGACAAATTCTTTGATGCCGCCTTCATAATGGAAGGTCTTATTGTGTTTCTCTTCCCGGTCGTCAATGAGATTGATCTTTAGTCCCTTGGTAAGGAAAGCCGTCTCGCGGAGTCTTGTCTTGATGGTTTTGTAGTCAAACTCCACGGTTTCAAAGATCTCGCTGTCCGGATAGAAGGTGACACTGGTACCGTGTTCTGATTCATCGCAGTCACCGATCTGTGTCACGGGATACATGACTTTTCCTCGCTCATAGCGCTGCTTATAGACATGGCCGCCGCGGCGCACGGTTACTTCCAGCCACTCGGAAAGCGCGTTAACGACCGAAGCGCCCACGCCGTGAAGTCCGCCGGATACCTTATATCCGCCGTTTCCGAATTTTCCGCCGGCATGGAGGACGGTATAAACGACTTCCAGAGCGGATTTTCCTGCTTTTTTCTGTATGTCAACGGGGATTCCGCGGCCGTTATCGGTTACGGTGCAGGATCCGTCTTCGTTAAATTTCACCGTGATTTCAGTACAGAATCCGGCAAGGGCTTCGTCTACACCGTTATCTACGATCTCATATACGGTATGATGAAGTCCGGCGGCCGCTGTGGATCCGATATACATACCGGGTCTTTTCCGGACGGCTTCCAGTCCTTCGAGGATCTGAATCTGGGAGGCATCGTATTCGGAAGCGGAATGTTCTGCGCTTACTTCAAAATTTTTTTCTTCTGACATTTATAACTCCTTGATGTCAACACAGCAGCTGCGCTGCTGTGTTATGGTTATGCGCTACTGTGTTTTTGATTATGTTCTGTTATGGTTACACGTTGTTGTGTTTTTGATTATGTTCTGCTGTATTATGGTTACACGCTGTTGTGTTGTGTTATGATTACGCGCTGCTGTGTTTAGTAATTATTGTTTCACGTGAAACCTTTTTGCATGATTGCAGCGCAGCTGCAATCATGTTATCGCATTGCAATTATGTGGAGAGGGCAGTGCGCTGCGTGGTGAGCATGAAATGCAGCTGCGCTGCATTTCATGTTGATGTAGGATGGTACTCCGTAATCTGATTGTTTTCTACCAGATAAATCTTGTCCATCTGAAAGCGGCGGGTCAGGAGATCGTCGATTCCGGTACAGGTCAGAAATACCTGAAGTCCTCCGATGGAATCTAAGAGCTCGTCCTGCCGGTCGCGGTCCAGTTCGGAAAGAACGTCATCCAGAAGGAGTACCGGTTTTTCTCCGACAAGTTCTGTGACAAGGTCGATTTCTGACAGTTTCAGGGAAAGCGCCGCTGTACGCTGCTGTCCCTGGGATCCGTAATGACGGATATCGATGCCGTTGATCTTAAAACAGATGTCGTCCCGGTGAGGACCGACGAGGGAGATGCCGTTTTTCTTTTCTCTGTCATAACTTAACAGAAGAGCATGCTCGAACTCGTTTTCTTTCACATTGGCTTCATAAAAGATGCCTAAGTTTTCCGATCCGCCGGTGATGGCACTGTGTTTTTCTTTGATGATTCCGGAAAGTTCT
>JAZUHZ010000131.1:0-3813 GCA_045642005.1 Candidatus Avilachnospira sp. | reverse complement strand
AAGGTACTGCCCGAAGTTCATGGGCATACCGAGCGCATATCCCATCATTTTTGTGTGATGGAAGACGGGAAGATGGAACCAGGCGATGCCCGGATGCTTATTGATGAACCGGATCGCCCATCCGAGCCTGGGGATCAGCTGATTGAACAGCGCGGCGGCAACGCCTTTCGGTTTTGTGATCAGAAACCCCGGAAAAAACGCGTAAGAGGTAAACAGACACTGACCGGCAGCAGAGATCATTTCCATCAGATCCTGAAACATCATCGTATAGTCGGCTTTGGCTTTCGGTGTCTGGGGATCGGTATGCAGTCCGAGTCCTTCCAGTATCACCAGATACCCTCCGTTCAGATGGCATCCGCCCCGGTTGGATACCGCGTAACCGAGGCCCTGCCCCACGGCACGCCTCGGCTCGTAGGCCGCCAGTTCCAGTCCTTTGGAATGGATGGCAAATTCTTTGCCGCCATATTTTTCGGAAAGTCTTTTGCTTCCCTCCGCCAGCTCATTGCCGATTCCCCTGCGGTAGGCGATGTCTTCAAATGTCCGGGAGAGATTGTCGGTTTTTCCGAAGGAAAGACCGTTCTCCCAGATCCCTTTCTCATTGGCCTCCATCGCCCAGGCGATGGTGGATGCCGCTGAAATGGTATCGAGTCCCAGCTCGTCCAGTTCGTAATTCCACCGGAAAACCGCCTCGAGGTCGTTGTTCAGGATTCCTCCTCCAAGGAGTCCCAGCGTTTCCAGCTCGGGACCCTTTACGTCCTTTCCCATGACCGAAACCGTACGGGCGCATTTGATCGGACAGGTAAGGCATCCCTTATTGACAATGTTGTATTTTTCGGCAATAGCCTCCCCGCTGACCTTTTCGTACTCCTCATACTGACCGGCATTATAGTTTCTGGTGGAGAGGATCCCCAGTTTCTGCATCTGGGAAACAAGCGCGGCCGTGCCGAGCTTCGGGAGCTGACTGCCGGTCAGCGGATGACTCCGTAAATACCGGAACCACTTTCTGCACCAGGCTTTGGTTTTCTCCGGATCGGTCACAGGGATCTGTTTTGTGCCGGAGGCCGTGATGCCTTTTAAGTTCTTCCATCCGAGGACGGCTCCCACACCGGCTCTCCCCGAAACCCGCTCATCGGATACGACACAGGAATACTTCACAAGATGTTCCCCGGCCGGACCGATCACAAGCTGTCCCATTTTCACGCTGCGTTTCTTTTTTTCCGAGACAAGTCTTCGCAGCTCTTCCTGCGCCTTTCCGGTCGTAAGCCCCCATAAGCTGTCCGCATCATGGAGTGTCAGATTTCCGTTATCGATTTCGAGCCAGGAGGGATGCTCACATTTCCCCTTGAGGACAAGCGCATCGATCCCTGCCTTTTTCAGATAATACCCGAAACGGCCTCCGCAGTTTGAAGAAGCGATGAATCCGGTCTGCGGAGACAGCGTGGACATATTGAACCGGGAGGAACTCGGAGCGCCCGTTCCCGTCAGCGGTCCGGTGGATATAACAACAGGATTTTCTTCAGAGAAAGCCGTTTCACTGCCGGTCAGGCAGTCGCAAAGAATTTTTGCTGCCATGATCTTGCCGCCGATAAACAGTTCTCTGTCTTCATCCGTCCACGGGTATTCCGTGGCCGTCTGGGTGGAAAGATCGTACAGGACGACTCTTCCCATATAACCTCCGAATTTTCCCGGCATAGGTGCCTCCTTCCAGGTGCCTGAACAGTTTCTTTAATGTATCTTTGTATTTTTTATTATACATAAAACCCGGATCAGTTCAAGAAGAATCTGATCCGGGTTTCGCTTTTTTTATGATTTTTTTGCAAGGTCGTTGGTATCGATGGAATCACGGAAAACCACAAAACGGTCATACAGGAATTCCAGGGTAAAATTCAGTACCATGTTGATTCCCGTCACGAGGTAGTCGTTCCATCCGAGCCCCTCGGCCAGATAATTTCCGAGAATCGTCGTGGCCGGCGTGAAGACCAGATAGAAAAGGAACACTAAAAGCATGGCCTTCGGCACGTTGTTGGCCGACTTGAAGGTATACCGCCGGTTCAGCGTAAAGTTCCAGATCACGGAAAGGATCAGGGAGATCAGATAACAGGGCCAGTACGGCCACGGGGTCAGTTCCTCCAGAAGAGTAAAGGATCCGATCTGGATGATTCCGGCTGATACGGAAAAAAGCAGGAACTTTACCGACCGGAGGAATTCTTTTTTCTTTTCGCTCATTTCCTATGCCTCCGCCTTATACAGTTCTTTATAGATCTTTCGGTTGGTTTTGTAGAGTTTTGTAAAGGTACGGTAGTACGGTTCATACTTTGCGTGCTTTTCCGGATCCGGCAGATACACGGCATTCGGAGGGATAAATCCCGCCACGCTCTCTAAATCCGGGATGATGCCAAGTCCCACGGCTGTCACTGCCGCAGCGCCGACTGAACCGACATTCTGCGGGGATGAGACGGTTTCGATTTTTCTACCGGTGATATCCGAAAGCATCTGGCAGGCCACGGGAGAAAGCGCGCCCCCGCCCACGAACCGGATCGTATCCGAGGTCTTTAATTTCTTATCCTGGCATTCGAGCATCCACCGGAGATGATAGAACACGCCTTCGAGGACGGCGCGGATCATTTCGGTCTTTCCGGTTTCCAGGCGGAGACCAAAGAACATTCCCGTCGAAAGAGGATCCTCAAACGGGCAGCGGTTTCCGTGCAGCCAGGGCGTGAAGATCACTCCGCCGGATCCGGGCTCCACATCTTTGATGGTATCCATCATATAGTCGTACAGGCTCCGGTAGACGGTTTCATAATCCTCGGTCACGTCCTTTTTCTCAAGATAGACGCCCACCTCATCCAGGACCAGGTGATCCTTCACCCATTCGAGGGACTTGCCGGCGGTCTCCATCTCGGCAAAATAGTTGAACTTCCCGCTCTGGGCGCCCGTGATGGCCGCGATCATGGCCGTCACGTCCACCATCTGCCGGTCGGTCACCGTGATCACCCAGCCGGAAGTGCCTGAATAAATATGAGTGTCCCCCACATTCACACAGCCGGCGCCCACTCCAATCAGGGAAGCGTCTCCGCCGCCTCCGAATACGGGCGTCCCGGCTGTAAGGCCGAGGTCCCGGGCCGCCTCTTCCGAGAGTTTCCCGGCCATGTCGGTGGACTTGATGATCTTCGGAAGGTGTTTTTCCTTCACACCGAACATCGAGCACATCTTTTTGGAAAAGCAGTTCTTTCCCTTCCGGGTATCATAAAGCAGTGTCCCGAACGCGCTGTCCTCCGTCATGGTAAAACTGCCGGTGCAGCGGGCAATGAGATAATCTTTTACGTCAAGCCACTTATACGCTCTCGCAAAATTTTCCGGCTCATGCGCCTCGATCCACTTGTATTTCCAGACAGGATCCTTCACACTGGAGGAAACGGCTCCGGTAATGATGAGGGACGGGATCAGCTTGAAAATATTCGCCCCAGCCACACAGATTCCGTTGGCGATGCCTTTTCTGATCTCCTCACGGCCCCTCTGATCCATATAGCTCATCGGCCGGTGGACCGGTACGCCGTCCCGGTCTGTAAGCACAAGGCCCTGCATCTGGGAGCAGAAAGAGATCCCTGCCACTTCCCAGGGCCTAACCGGAGTCTTTGTAAAGAGCTCGGCAGTGGATTCCGCCATTCCCTTCCACCAGTCATCCCCGTCCTGTTCCGCGCCGCCGTCCGGAAGGACGTAGAGCGGATAGCTTCTGGACGCGGAAGCAAGAAGATCTATGGTCTTCTCCACCGAAAACAGACAGGTTTTCACCCCGGTCGTTCCGATATCATA
>JAZUHZ010000130.1:0-15990 GCA_045642005.1 Candidatus Avilachnospira sp. | reverse complement strand
GTGAAATCAGGGAAATCCGACAGTTTCACATCCCTCACATTTTAGGCAGGGATGTGAAACCAGCTGGATGAGGCGATTCCCCATCCTTTTTTCGCGATTTTTTGGCTCGAAAGGATGTGAAACCCCTGCTCTCGGACATTTTCACATCCTTTTCAACCCTTCCAGACCCCAAAAAAGGATGTGAAAAACGCAAAATCGGGCAGGTTCACATCCCTCTCTTCAGGCTGGTTATGGTGTGACGTGTAACCAGAGGTCTTGTCCTGCCGCGCTTTCCGGGGTATACTATTCATGGATTCCGCTTTTTGTGCTTTGGCCGCAGGGGAATCAGATAGGAGAGTTTTTATGAAGAAAGAAAAGAAACTGACATACGGTATTGTGGTACTGGCGGTTCTCTGCCTGGTGCTTCTGGGAATTCTGCTGACACGGAAAGAAACGGTCACGGTTTCGACCGGAAACGGCACTGAGATCACGTACTCTGTGGACGAGGCAGAGAAAATGACGGACATGCTGATGCGGTCCTCCCGGAGCTTCTATACGGACGACCTGTTCGGCGGGAAAAAACTCTATGTCATCGGCCATATGTGTCCGGATCTGGATACGGTCGGCAGCGCGATCGTCTATGCGAAATTCCTGACGGAACTCGGCTATGACGCGGAGCCCCGGATCACAATGGCGCCGAACGCGCAGACCCGGTTCGCACTTTCGTACTGCGGGATTCCGATTCCGGAGATCCTTACAGATGCAGCCGGAAAGGACATCGTTCTTGTGGATATCAGCGACGATGTCAATACTGTTGCCGGCATTTCTGAAGCGAATGTGGTGGGAATCATCGATCATCACGCGCTCAATCTGGATTCGAACCGTCCGATCCACCTTGAAGTCGAGCAGACCGGCGCCACGGTGACCATTGCAGGAATGAGTTATCTGAGAAGCGGTCTCGTTCCGGATGAGCAGACCGCGAAACTGATTGCCCTCACGATTCTTTCCGATACCAATATGCTGACAAGCAATATCCTGACCGAAGCGGACCGGATTATCTTTGACTGGACCGCGGAGATCGGAAAGATCAATCAGGAAGAGGTGACAGCGAAGCTTCAGGAGGCCGAGCTTGACTATTCCGGGATGACCGACACCGAGATCTATTACAGTGACTATAAGCTTTATAAAGCGGGAGATGACGAGTTCCGCTATATGATCGGCCTCGGCCTGGTCAAAGACAGAGAAGAATTGAAGGATCTGGCGCTCCGGCTTCAGGACGTGATCAACCGGGAATACGCGGAAAGCGGTCTCGACATGATGCTCGCGCAGGTATGCGTGTCCGGGGACAGTGCGCAGTATTATGCGGTGGCCGGACCGGATGCGGATTATATATTCGAAGGAGCCGTCGGCGATCTGGTGACACGGGACGAAGAGACCGGCCTCTATTACAGCGAAGAGAATCTGTCCAGAAAAACCGTGGTTTCCCCGAAAATCAACGAGTTTGTTCTCAGTACGCCGCGGTAAAGCCGAACATGAGGTGCGTGAAACATCGAGAACCAGCATGAGGTGTGTGAAACATCGAGAACCAGCATGAGGTGCGTGAAACATCGAGTACGTGAAACACGGGCGCAGCCGTGTTTCACGCACGGAGAAGTTTCACGCACCTCATGTCATATCAGCAGTTCAATTACAACGGCCGCCGGGCCGTCTTTTTTACGTGACAGAATCGGTACATTCACCTGTTATACTGACGTCAGCACATAGAGAAAGACAGACGGAGGTACCGGAAATGAGATTTTATGAGATCAAGGCGGAGGCTCTTAAGGAGAATCCTGTGGAGAGCATGAGCGAAGGAAATGAAAAGGCAATGGAGGAGGGACTGAAGTATTCCGAGCGTCGTACCGCAAGAGATTATGCCGCTGACGTCAGCCTGAAGACGGAGCGGTTCAATCAGAAATATGACGGGGCGGCCGTCATTTTTGCCTCCGGGATCCGGAAAAAACAGATCATCCTCGGTGCCCTGACCACGGAGGAGGAGTTCCGCAAAGAGGATGCCGTCGCTTTTCTTACGGCGATTGAGTATCCCGCCGACACAGCTACCATTGAGATGAACGAGATCCTGCTGTCGGAGATCTATGATCTTCTGCGGACGGCCTCCCGCGCGGGCTACCATGAGGATGAAGACGAGGTGCTGGAAAAATTCGGGATCCAGCAGCTTTTCCGGAGCGGATTCCGCGGCCATGAGTTTTCCGAAAACATGATCACAGAGGAGAAGGAGGCAGCTCTTTATCAGAAGGCGGTGGAGTCTCTTTCGGAAGAAACGCTTCTCCCCGAAATTGCCCGGATCCTCACTCCGTCCCCCCGGAAGCGGATCAAAGGGCATCCGGTGCACTACCTTGTGGAGACCGATAACCGGGAGATCCGGAAAAACCTCTGCCGCACGCTTCTTTCTGCGCTGCACCGCGCCGGCCGTGTCCGGAATCTCCGATATGCCTATACGGACATCGATCCCGCTGAGAACCTCAATCCGTCTTTCCTTCATGACCTGTATCGCAGCGCTTCCGGCGGAAGCCTGATCATCCGGATCACCTGCAGTGCGGAGGCAGAGGAATCGAGTTACGCTTCCGGCGCACAGGTCACCATCGAGACCATCTGCGAACAGCTCACCGCTTTCCGAAACGACGTGCTCACCATCGTCTGCATGCCGAGAGAATGCGAAAAGCTCCGGGGGATCTTTTACGAGAACCTCGGGGGAACGGGGATCATCGAGATCAAAGAGGACTTTGCGGACCGGGAAAAGGCGGAGAAATACCTGCGTTTTCTTGCGAAGAAAAGCGGGGTCCGTACGGACCGGAAGCTCTTTGCCCTGCTGAAGGAAGGCCGGACGTATCTGTCTCCCGAGCTCGCGGAGATCTTCGGCACCTGGTATGACGACAAGCTGAAGACCACCTATTATCCGCAGTATAAAGAAGTGGCGACCTCCCGGAAAAAAGCAGCGGCGGAAAAGAAAAAAGGGAACGCCTACCGGGATCTTTCCGAAATGGCAGGCCTTTCCGAAGCAAAGGATGTCATCAATAAAGCCATCGATTACTATAAGGCGCAGAAACTCTTTAAGACCATGGGCATGAAAGAGGATCATCCGGCCATGCATATGGTCTTCACAGGAAATCCGGGAAGCGCCAAGACCACGGTCGCCCGTCTGTTTGCCGATATCATGAAGGATAACGGCCTGTTATCCAAAGGCACCCTCGTGGAAGTCGGAAGAGGAGACCTGGTGGGAAAATACGTTGGATGGACCGCCCCGACGGTGAAGAAATATTTCGAGCGCGCAAAAGGCGGAGTGCTCTTCATCGATGAGGCCTATTCCCTGGTGGATGACAAGGACGGCATGTACGGAGACGAGGCCATCAACACCATCGTACAGGAGATGGAGAATCACCGGGATGACCTCGTGGTCATCTTAGCCGGATACCCGGACAAGATGGAAGCCTTCCTGAATAAAAACCCGGGACTCCGCTCGCGGATCGCCTTCCACGTCCCCTTCAGCGACTACTCGGCAGAGGAGCTCTGCGAGATCGCAAAGTACATGGGAAAAGAAAAGGGTGTACATTTCACGGAGGAAGCGATTTCGAAGCTCTCTGCCATTTTTGAGGAGGCGCGGAAATGCCCCGACTTCGGCAACGGCCGGTACGTGCGGAACCTGCTTGAAAAGTCACGGATGAACCAGGCCTCAAGACTCCTGCAGAAAAACGTGGATGAGATCACGAGAGAGGACCTGTCGGTCATAGAAGCCGAGGATATCGAAATCCCTGCCCTTTCCGGGAAAAAAGAGGAACGGACCATCGGATTTGTGTGCTGATGGAAAAAAACGTGCGGGTAAAGTCGAGTCCAATGGCCATGAAGAACCGGGCGCTTCAGTACCTTGGGTTCGTGGAGTCACAGAAGAAGTATTCCGTTTGGCATCTTCCCACTTGTTCCGGGTTGTTAAACGGGGGATATCTCTAACAATGTCAGCAGGAAGTCCCGTTCTTCTGTAAAGAGGGGATGAATTGCCGGACACCCCGGCTTGATATTTTCTGTATCGGGAAGCTTTACATTTATCGAGTGCAAACGGATAAAATCTTTACATATCGGATGCGTATATGATACAATATGTAAAGATAAGGAGGCGCAACGATGATTTCTTATACCGGACTTGAAAAACTGCTTAAGGAGAGAGGCATTGGGAAAACCGAACTTGGTACAGAATCAGGATTATCCACCCGCACCGTTGCAAAAATTGCAAAAGGAGAAAAACTTTCAAAAAACTCGCTGAACAAGATTGCTGAATATTTGAGTGTTGAGCCGGAGTCTCTCTACCGTATCGAATCAGATAATAAAATACTCCAATTACTCAGAGACGAGAAAGAAATACGTCTGCCAGGTGGACTTTATCATGAGCTGCAGATCAGAATGACATATAACTCAAATCATATTGAGGGGAGTAAATTGTCTGAGGATCAGACGAGACTGATTTTTGAAACAAATACAATTGATATGGGCGATGGGATTCCTGTTGATGATATCCTCGAAACGGTTCATCATTTCAGGGCAATAGATTACTGCATAGATATTGCGGAAGAAAGGCTCTCTGAAGAAATAATAAAGAAGCTTCATTTCATTATTAAGCATGATACAAAAGATTCGACTCTGCCATGGTTCGCGGTCGGAGATTATAAGAAACGTGCTAATGTTGTTGGCGGAAGAGAGACCTCAAAACCATCAGAGGTTTCTAAACATATGCAGGCACTTCTTGACAATTATAATGCAAAAAGAAGTATCAGGATCGAAGATATTATCGAACTCCATGCGGAATTTGAACATATTCATCCTTTTCAGGATGGAAATGGAAGGGTTGGCAGGCTGATTGCTCTAAAGGAATGTCTGAAAAACAATATCATTCCATTTATCATTGAAGATAGCAAAAAAAGCTTTTATTACCGGGGACTTTCAGAATGGAGAACCGAGAAGGGATGGCTAGTAGATACTTGTCTTGACGGGCAGGATACATTTGTCAGACTGCTTGATATGCTGGAAATTTCGCATAATCCGTAAAGGGCGTATATCAAAGAAAAATGCCTTTGGTTCTGATTCTGAACACGGGTGAAAAAAGGAAAAAAGAAAAAAGATAGGCGGCATGTCCCGGAAACGGGGCATACCGCCTTTTATAATAGTGGCAGTAAGAGAAAAGAAAGCAGCTGCTTGAAGCTTACAAGACTGCTTTGGGGAATGTTATTACAATAGTAAAAGAGGAGAGTGAAGAATGAAGACTAACAGGATGAAAGAACTTGCTATAGAAGTATTAAAAAGTACACAGAATAACACTGCGATGACTAGTCAGGAAATTTGGAAAAAAGCACAGGAACTGGGTCTAGATACCTCTTTTTATCTTGGGAAAACGCCTGCCCACCTGAATCTTTATAATACACTGAATCAGGACATAAATACCAATGATCAGACTGAGTTTAAGAAAGTTTCTAAAAATCCAATTCTTTTTGCATTAAAGAATACTGAAATAAGCAAGACAGATATCGATAATAAATTGAAACAGATTGAAGAATCTGAAGTTAAGGATGCTAACGACAATGTAGACTATAATGAAGCGGATTTGCATCCGGTATTGGCAATGTATGTAAATAATGATAGTCACTTTAACTGTTTTGTCAAAACAATTCCTCAACAAACTGCGAAAAAGCCAAGAGCAAAGGATAGAGAGAGGGTTTCAGACCAGTGGACTTATCCAGATCTTATAGGAGTGTATTTCCCTTTTAAGGATTATGATGAAATTACATCAAAGATCTGCGGCATTGTCAGTATCCCGACGATAAAGGTATATTCTTTCGAGATGAAGAAGGAAATTACACCATCTGTCCTCAGAAATTATTATTTTCAGGCTGTTTCTAACTCTTCTTGGGCAAATGAGGGTTATCTTGTCGCACCCTTTATAAGTGATGATGCAGAATTTATGAAGGAGCTTACCCTTCTTAATAATTCTTTTGGAATTGGCGTGATCAGGCTCGATATTCAGAATCCAATGGACAGTCAAATTATTATCCCTTCAAGATGCAGAGAACAGTTGGATGTAGCTATGCTTGACAAACTCGTCTCCAGGAGTCCTGAAGTGAGAGAGTTTTTTGCTACGATTGATGATAGTATGCATGTAAAATACAATACAAAAGTAAACTTTTTTGACAAAATCTTGAGTGAGGAAGAATATCATTCGAATAAGCTCAATGGTCTTGGAGGACGAAAAAAGTAATTTATCTGCACAGTAATAACACCGGTTTGATGCTACAATTACAAAAATGAGAGATATGTTATTCAAAACAGCTTAAGGAGGAAATGCAATGGGAATGTCCGTTTTGGAATTTGCAGAGAAAGTTTTGGGAGGCAGCGTTGACCCGTTAACTGCATCTGATATCGTGGAAAAAGGGGAAATGTTAGGGTACGAGCTTGATACAAAATCAAAAGACAAGGCCCAGAACATGTATTGTTCAATAAACCAGGATATCCGGAATAAAGATAATTCCCGGTTCGTTGGATTCGGAAAGAATCCCAAAAAATGGGGTCTGAAGAAGAAGCACAGCATCAAGACCGTATTGTCAGGTGAAATCGAGGATGACAGCGGCGAGGACGAGGAAGATGAGATAAGCCGTGTAAACTGGGATGAGCGTGATTTACACAAATTATTAGTTTCCTATGTGGCTGGCGATGCATATTTTTCCTGTTATGCGAAAACGGTTTTTCATGAAAAAAGCACGAAGGAATCAAAAGGGAAAAATCACTGGATCCATCCGGATATCGTTGGCATACATTATCCGTTTGGGATTTCAAAGGATCAGGGGGAATTCAGCGAGTCGACCTTAAGTTTAATGTCAAAACTGGAACACACCGAATGCAGGTTCTATTCATTTGAATTAAAGAAGGAGATCACAGCCGCAAATCTGAGGAAATGGTATTTTGAAGCTGTTTCAAATTCAAGCTGGGCCAATGAAGGGTACCTGGTTGCTGCGAAGTATGATCAGGAAATTGAAGATGAAATGAGAAAGCTCAATGATTCCTTTGGCATCGGTTTCATCAAACTGGATCTTGAGGATTACACATCGAGTGAGATCATCATACCGGCGAGAAGAAAAACGGATCTTGACTGGGGAATGATCGATAAACTGTATGCCGGTAATCCGGATTTCAGAAATTTCTTAAATACAGTGCAGTTTGATATGAATAATAAAGTCATTCGAAACCTGAAGGACTTTGACGAAACATTTTCAGATGAAAAGGAGTTCCAGGCGTATATCAAAGAAAAATGCCTTTGGTTCTGATTCTGAACACGGGTGAAAAAAGGAAAAAAGAAAAGATGGACGGTATGTCCCGGAAACGGGGCATACCGCCTTTTATAATAGTGGCAGCAAGAGAAAAGCGAGGAAATAGGGTTTTATGAGTGATCTGACAGAAAAAGGAATCCATGTGCTTTCGCTGATCAATTCAAAAGCGGTAAGAGATCACCTCAGGAAAACCGGAAAGGAGTTCAGCCCGTTGGAGACTGCCTGGCTGATCCGGCATAACCGGTATATGTGGCTGGAAAAGAAGTGCAGGGCATGGGAGGAACGGGCGCTGAAAGCCCTGTCCGACTTAAGAAAGGGAAGGATCGATGAAGTGGCATTTGCAGCGGTCTGTCATGCTGTAAGGATGCAGAACCTTGCGGAAACGGCAGAGGCGGGGAGCTTTTGTACCGGGTATGGGATAGGGGTCAGTGTATAACAGAGGCAGAGAAAGGGAGGAAAACTATGTCAGCATATGAACCGGAATCCAAGGAGCTCTCGATCCTCCGGATCCTGCAGATCCTTGAAAAATACTCCAACGCAGAACACAGGCTTACACAGGAGGAGATCATTGACCGGCTATCCCATGATTACGGGATTACGATGGAACGGAAAGCGGTCAGCCGGAAACTGTCTTATCTGAAGGAGGCCGGATACGAGATCGACTCCGACCACAGGGGAAGCTGCCTGAAGAAAAGAAGATTTTCGGATTACGAGCTGCAGCTTCTGATCGACAGCGTGAACGCCAATACATCCGTATCCGGAAGGGACACAAAGGAACTGATCGGAAAGCTCTCGGAACTTTCCGACAGCTGGTTTGATCCGATCCATGCGGTAACGACAGGAAAACATACGAAATCCACGAATGAAAAGTTCTTTTCCGATCTTCAGATCCTTCATCGGGCCATCAGCCTCCGGCGTGTGATCCGGTTTACCGTGAACACCCGCGATGAAAACGGAAGGACAGTGTCCGCCTGGGAAGCGGAGGCGACCCCGGTCACCCTTTATCTGCACGATCAGGTCTATTTTCTGCTGACGGTCCGGAAGCTAAGGGGAGAGGACGGAAACCCGGACCGCCATATCGTCCGGTCCTATCCGGCAGAACTTCTGAGTGATGTAAGGATCACGCAGGAAAAGGCAGTGAATCTGTCGGAAGTGGAGGAATTCCGGAACGGGATCGATCTTCCGAAACTGATCGCTGCGTATGCGGCCGGGGATTCGGGGATCAATGCAGTCGACCCGGCAACAGGTCCTGTCTCCTTTCTCTGCCCGGATATGCTGATCCCGAAGGTCCTCCGTATCTTCGGAAACGCGGCAGCAATCAGGAGGATCCCGGATCCCGAACCTGCGGGACCGGTCTCTCTAGCTCTCGGATGTCCGAGGTTTCCGGTAAAATGGGTAAAGGTCTCTGTAAATGCATCGAACGCTTCCGTCAGGCAGTTTGTGTTTGAGCATGCTCCCTATGTTTCGGTTCTTTCACCGGAGAACCTCAGGAGAAGTATAGAAAATACAGCCCGCGGGATGATCAGCCTGCAGAAATGTATCCCCTTTTTCACAGTGGATACCCGTCATGATCACGGGGACAGCGGAAGCAACATCCGGAAAGAGGACCGGGAGACTGCCGACGTCATCCGGAAGGCACAGGAAAAAGGCATCGATACTGTCGGCAGGATTATCGGAAGGAGGAAGGATAGTTGAGAACGATTCTGATCGGGGATGTGCACGGATGCTTTCATGAGCTCCGGGCGCTCACGGAAAAACTGGAGATCCGGAAGAAGGAGGATACAGTCATCTTCTTAGGAGACCTCTTTGACCGCGGACCGGATTCCTTTCAGGTATTCGGATTCGTCAGAGATCTGAAGAAGGAAATGGGAGACCGCCTCGTGATCCTCCGCGGAAACCATGAACAGATGCTTCTGGACCGGGAACTGGAATGCTGGAAGGACAACGGGGGAAACGAGACACGCCGGTCCTTCTTTGCCAACGGGGATAATGTCATGCATCACCTTGCCTGGATCCGCCGGAATACCTGTACCTATTATCAGACAGATACGTTTCAGGCGGTGCATGCGGGACTGTATGCGGAAGACATTTCCGTAAATGATCCGGAAACGCTCATCTGGGACCGGGAAGCCTTTGAAGAAGCCCTGTATGACGGAAAGCTTACCTTCATCGGTCACACGCCGATGCCATGCCCGATCCTTTCCCTGAAAGGAGAATCCGGAGAGCCTGTCTTTGAAAACATCCCGTACGAAAAGGAGATCCCGCTTCCGGAAAAAGGCCTCCTTGACATCGATACCGGCTGCGTGTTCGGGAGAACCCTGACTGCGGCAGTGATCGAAGAAGGGAAAATGGTGCTTATGCGACAGGAACACGTGACCTGACGAAAAAGTTACTTTACGGGACATTTTCGGTACAGACCCCGGGATATAATGCCATTAGAAAATGACAGGGAAAAGATCTGAGAAATCTGGGAGAGGTAACTCTGCCCGTACCGGTATCAAAATTTATAAGAAAATCAAAGCATGGAACTGGAAGTATACAGAGTAAATTACAGCGTTAAAGGCTCGGGTGTCAGAGTCAGAGCCGAGGGATTTCAACCGGGCAGGGACAGGCTGTTTGCAGACAGGGAAAAGGCAGTAGAGTATTTCAGGAAACGGGTAATACTACACTGGAAAGAATATCAGGCATTTGTCGGCGAAATGCAGGGACTGTCTGAAGATGATATCTGGAGAGACAGATTCCTGAAGAAATACGGTGACAGGGAGACAGAGGTCTGCTGGTCGAACCGGGGAAGCGGGGATGACTGGCTTCAATGGAGATTCTGCTTCTTTGATTTTCTGGAAGACAAGGAGTATGAATACTGCTATACCTTAAGTAAACTGAATGTGCTAAATGAAAGAAAAAACATATGGAAGAATGGTTTACGGGACATTTTCGGTACATACTCCGGGATATAATACCGTTAGAAATGACAGGGAAGAGATAAGAGAAATCTGGAAGGGTGGCTATGCCGGTATCGGCATAAAAATTTTTAAGGAATGTAAAGGGAGGAAGAATGTACGGAGCAATGCTCGGGGATATGATCGGTGCCCCGCATGAATTTGACGAAACATTCAAAACAAAAGATTTCCCGCTGTTTGATCCGAAGTATACCTTCACGGACGATACCGTTATGACAGTCGCTGTCGCGGAAGCGCTTCTGTCGGTTCCGAAGGATGCACCGGTATCAGACATTGAAGAGGCCTGCCGGAAAAGCATGCACCGCTGGGGGAATAAACACCGGTGGGTTGGTTACGGCGATCGGTTTGGGGACTGGCTCGATGAGGGGGATGACGCGAAGCCGTACGGAAGTTACGGAAATGGAGCGGCAATGCGCGTCACAGCCGCCGGATGGTTGTACGATACGATTGAAAGAACCAGGGAAGTAGCACGGGCAACAGCTGCGGTCAGTCACAATCACCCGGAGGGCCTTAAGGGAGCGGAAGCAGTAGCTGCTGTGATCTTTCTGGCACGTACCGGTGCCGGTAAAAAAGAGATCAGAGAATATGTGGAAAGAGAATTCGGATACGATCTTTCCCGGTCACTGGAGGAGATCAGGCCCGGGTATCTGATGGATGAGACATGTCAGGGTACAGTTCCCGAATCTGTTATTGCATTTCTCGAAGGAACCGGCTTTGAGGATACGATCAGGAACGTGGTATCTCTGGGAGGGGATACGGACACGACGGGGGCAATTGCCGGATCCATGGCGGAAGCCTTTTACGGTGTTCCGGAGGAATTGAAAAAGGAGTGCCGGAAAAGACTGGATTCGGAAATGATACCGGTCCTTGAGAAGTTTGCCGAAGTGACCGGCATAGAAGTCTAAAATCCGGCTGAGGGGAAGAGTATAACCAGGTTTTGGATGTTTACTATTGAACAGTGAAACAGGAGGATGAAATGGAAGTTTACAGCGTTAAGGGATCGGGCAGGGACAGGTTGTTCGCAGACAGGGAAAAGGCAGTAGCGTGTTTCAGGGAATCGGTCATACAACACTGGAAAGAATACCAGGCATTTGTCGGTGAAATGCAGGACCTGTCTGAAGATGATATCTGGAAAGACAGGTTCCTGGAGGAATACGATGACAGGGAGACAAAGGTCTGCTGGTCGAACTGGGGAGACGGGAAAGACTGGCTTAAATGGGAATTTTACTTCTATGATTTTTTAGAAGAAAGGGAGTACGAATACTGTTTTACCCTAAGTAAACTGACAGTGGAGCAATGAAAGGAGATACGTACGGAAGAATACACTATGGACAATTCCTGCTGCTTTACCGGCCACCGGCCGGATAAGCTGAAAGGGGAAGAGAAAGACATCCGGGCATGGCTCGGAGGAGAGATCCGGAAGGCGGCAGAGGAAGGGACGGAGACCTTCCTCACGGGAATGGCCGCGGGTATCGACATCTGGGCGGCAGAGGAGGTCATTGCGCTCAAAGAGGAGGGAA
Organism: Candidatus Avilachnospira sp.; assembly: GCA_045642005.1. GTDB lineage: Bacteria > Bacillota > Clostridia > Lachnospirales > Lachnospiraceae > Avilachnospira. The sequence continues at coordinate 4,167 of JAZUHZ010000130.1, read as the reverse complement.
AAGCCGTGAAGCTTCTCTGCGCGGTGCCTTTTCAGGGGGTGGAGAATAACCGGAGTGAGAAAGACCAGAAAGAGTTCCGGGACATCCTCAAAAAGGCAGACGATATCGAATACATCATGCCGAAAGCTTCCAGAAAGGCCTTTCTGGCAAGAGACCGGTGGATGGTTGACCATGCAGCTCGGGAATCCCGTCAGTTACATCATGATCGATACGGAGCCGGTCTATTTTATAGAAAATGAATGGGATGAAGAGGACAACTGCTGGACCCTGAGCGACATGCGTTTCAGCGGGCACTGTGACCTGAATCTTCCGGTGCCATACAAAAAGGGTGACCTCCTGCATATCGACTGCAGACCCTTTGCCCCGACAAAGGATGTGCTCATCCTTTCGGCCGGAGACAACCGGGACTGCTGCAGCCTCTGGTCCCTTTCTCCGGGAGAACACGGCGACTGGAAAGAAGGCGCCGTGAAGCATGCAAGTGTCTTTACCGGAGATATGCCGTTCCCCCTCATTTCCCCGCTGTACAGGCTCGAAAGAAGTAAAAGGAGCCTTGTGGACTGGGACTGAGAGGATTAGAAGTTACAATAAAGGTAACTGCCGGCCTTCTGACAGATAGAGAAACAATTTATTATAGGTTGTATTTATCCTATAAAATGTTATACTATCTCTGAAGGAAGGTGAATGACATGAAGATTGATACAAAAACAATGGTCTCCATCACGGAGGCCAACCAGAATTTTTCAAAGGTAGCCAGAATTGTGGATGAGAAGGGATCGGCAGTCATACTGAAAAACAATATGCCCAAATACCTGATCATTAATTTTGAAAAAATAGAAGAGAACCCGACCGCTTCCGACAGTGAGGTGGACAGGATATCGGAAATGCTCCTGAATCAGAATCTGGAGGCGTATGAGGTTCTTGCCAAATGATCAGGATTACCAAAAATCAGATCATCAAGATGCACGAAAGGCTGATTGCCCGGACAGGCGGGAGCTTCGGAATACGCGATGAGGCGCTCCTTGATTCAGCGATAAGCAATCCGTTCCAGACCTTTGACGGTATCGACCTGTACCCATCCGTTGAGGAAAAAGCGGCCAGACTTGCATACGGACTTATCAGAAATCATCCGATGATTGATGGTAATAAGAGAATCGGTGCTCACAGCATGCTGGTCTTTCTGGAGATTAACGGGATACATACGGTATATTCACAAAGAGAGCTGTATGAGATTATATTGGAAGTTGCTGAAGGGAAAGCCGGCAGCGAAGAGTTGATCGAATGGATAAAAATGCACCACTGAAAGGAAGCTGCCCTCCGATAGATTACTTCAGATCAAACCTTACCAGGGAAACCGCTGCTGTTTTACCGACCGCAGGCCGGAAAAAAACAAGAGACTGAGAAAGGACGATCATGAAGAACGAAAATGAATACCGGGAAAACGACCGGCTGTATATCCGGGCAATGCGCAGGTGTATCTGTAAGGAAAAGAGCAACGGAAAGTATCTCCTTACCTGCAAAATCCGTGAGCGGGGAGAGCATGAGTACGTCTACACAGAAGGAGAACCCTGTCTAATAAGAGACAGAAAAACGTTCTGGCTCGCTGATGAAGCCGGGGCCTTCGGAAAGAGCGCGCTGGAGACTGTGAGGGAGGCGGCCGCACTGTTTGATGAGAAAGCTTCCGAAGTAAGAAAGGAAGCCGAAAAGGTCAGGATCATTGAAAATGTCTATGACCTGTATTACCGGCGCAGCCCCCGCGGCACCTTTGACCTTCTGCTCGAATTTACGGGCGAAGATGGGGATTCCTCCGTCCTATTCTGCGGCCTGAGCGTGGAAGAGATGATCAGAGGGGCCACCTGGCAGGCCTTCTTAAAAAGGCTGAATGAAGATCCGACGGTCAGGATCCTTGATCAGTCCACGGAAGAGACCATTCATCAGAATCCGCTTTACAGAAAGGCGCAGGAAACCGGGGACGATCTTCTCATGAGGCAGATGAAGCTTTACTACCGGATTGCAACGGAGAAGGAATGCTCATGGCTTGGGAGAGTGCTCGGAAAGCGGATCCTTCCGGGGCTTCCGGAGGAATATGACAGGAACTATGTTGTGGATTCCGATACGATCGATTGCCGGCTCCTTGATGATTCCGGCTATACGATCCTCCACCGGCCGTACTTTGCCATGATGGGAAGCACCCATGAAAAATGGCAGCTCAATCCGCATACCAAAGGCGGTGTGGATGCCGCCAAAACAGATGAGGAATCCATCTCCTTCAGCGATTATCTGGCATTGTTTGAGGAAAAATAAAGGAGAAGCAAATTATGGTTATGGAGTGTCAGGGGGACAGGTACCTTGACATCTCGGCGTTTTCTCCCACTGTTTTATGTGGGAAGTATTAGTAAAAATATAAAAAAGGATCATTCAAAAGCAACTAATAAGCAGCCGCGTTTAGTTGCTTTTTAGTTGCTTTGTAAAAAATCCATGGCATGGTTTTAATCAGAAATATAGAAAGACGAACGAAAATAGTAACCGAAAAGAAAAGAACTGCCAAAGGCCTTATGATAGAATGAACAGGTAAAAGCAAATGCCCAATCAGTTTGTTTAAGAAGATTACAAAGAACAGGAGAGACCGGAATGAAAAGAATACTGATCGGTTTATGCATAGCCGGATTGTGCTTTAACTTTGCTGCCTGTGGCAAAAAGGTCGAAGAGAAGGCCCCTGAAACCACTGCAGCAACCATCGCGGAAACAACTGAACCAATAACCGCGGAGGCAGGCGGTGTACCGAATCCGGTGGTTGAGTATGATTCTCTGGAGGAGATCAATGAAGTAGCGGGAGTAAACCTTATGAGACCCGCAATCATGGGAGTATCGGAGGAACGGTTCTCTGTGATCAATAACACCATCGCCCAGTATGTCTGCGATATTAACGGCATGGAATGGACGTTCCGGGGCGCCTGCGTTACGGAGGAAGATATCAGCGGAATATACGATGAGCGCAATGTATTTACACCGAATCAGGACAGTGGTTTATATGCAAATGAATTCTATCTGGACAGATTCTTTGACGGGCCCAGGCAGTATACGATCGTTGTAGAATATCCTGTCAGTGAGGACGGAGAGATATTACTGGATGAAGAGACATTTTCGAACTGCTGCATGGAGATGGAATCCATTCAGAAGCAGCACATGGATGATTCCCTTGTCGGTGACTATCAGAATACCGCAGACGAGCGAATGGTCGCCTATGTCGAAAGACACGGAGACATGTATTCCGTGTCCGTAAATCTGAATGCTTCAGACAGAGAGCTTAAGTGCTGGACAATGATAGACGCTGAAAAAGACGGTGACAGGCTTTCCTACAAGGGAGAAGAAATCGGAGAATACATCTATGATGAGGAAGGAAACGAAACGTCTTCTAATGTAACAGCTGCAAATAACATCGGATACTTTGAAATCAGGGACGGCAGGCTGTACTGGACCGGCGCCGCTGAGGAAGAATGCCGCACCGCGGTATTTGAGAAGATCGTCTACAGTGATGAGCCGGCTGATGAAACAGAAATTGCTGAAGGTTCAGAAACAGCCCTTCCTCCCTATGTTTATTCGGGAACGGACTGGGCCGAGAAAGCAATCATTGATTATTTTGAGGAGAACAACTATCTGATGAAGCCCGAAGGCTCCGTCTGGATTCCTGCTTTCTGTATCTTCCGGGCTGATGCGGTAGACCCGAACGGAGAGGAAGCCAAAAAGGGCGATGTAAAGATTTACGGCAACTTCTGGTCCTTTGTTTATTCCAAGCAGGGTGATACCCTGTTCTGTGAAAGCGGCGGAGGATACCCAGGGGTCATTTACCTTTGGTATAAAGGCGGAAATGATTACGAAGTCACCCTTTTTGATGCGGTCGGAGACGGTTCACAGTATGCCGAGGATATCAAAAGGATATGCAATGGAGATGAGTCACTTGAGAAGCAGTTTTCTAACGCTGCGGATGGCGGTTCAGCTGATGTGAAGAACAAGCGTACCTGGAGCATTTACAAATATGTCAAGGACAATGCTCTTGATGATATCCGCTATTATCAGGATTACGGCTGGGATCCGGTGGATTTTACTATGGAAGTGAACAGCTGGGGAGACGTCATTCTGGAGAACTATGAAGAAGCCATGATGATTCCC
>JAZUHZ010000129.1:0-4945 GCA_045642005.1 Candidatus Avilachnospira sp. | reverse complement strand
GTTCCGATGAGGGTGATCACATCGGTTTTGGAAGCCAGGATCTTCGTCATGATCGCGGGCTGGGCGCCGGTACGGGCGTCATTGATAAAGTTGCCGCTCACGAGGGCGTTAAGCTTTCCGCACTCGGGATCCAGAAGCAGGATATTGGCCATGATATAGGGAAGGCCGAGGGCTTTGTTGGCGTCATATCCGCCGACCACCTTGATGCCTGCCACGTCCATGGGCTTTATATAGGCCGGCATGGAGTTATACCATGCATGTTCGTTGATGTTGGTCGTGATCTTATTGGGCATTACCACATCGCCTGCGCCGTACCATCTCCAGGTGTCTTCGCAGCACTGGATGATATCTTCTATCGAGAGAACGCTTTTCACCTCTTCTTCACCGATGATAAAAGCATGTCTGTCAACCATTTTCATTTTCCTCCGGAATTTTTGATTTCTTCTTTCTGATACCTGTAAGGCACCGGAACAATTATGAACTTGCGGCACGGTAAAGTCAAGAAGAAAAGTGTCTGTCTTTTGTACATTTTCACAGCGAAATTTATCAGAAAAAACCATAGAATATTGGCTCTCTGTATGGTATCATGGGAAATGTGATTTTTTGCATTTTCCGGACAAAAGGAGTTTTTTTGATGAAGAAGATTTCCAATATGAATATTGCCGGCATAGGGCTTCTTTCGGCCATCGTGATCATCCTGCAGTTTCTCGGCAGTTTTATCCGGCTCGGGCCGTTCTCCGTGTCTCTGGTGCTGATCCCCATTGTGGTGGGCGGCGCGATGTACGGACTAAGTGCGGGCGGATTCCTGGGAACGGTGTTCGGACTGACGGTCCTTCTTTCGGGAGATGCGGCGGCTTTTCTTGCCATCAATCCTGTCGGCGCGGTGATCACCGTGCTGCTGAAGGGATTTCTCTGCGGAATCGCTGCTCCTTTTGTGTACGGTCTCCTCAGAAAGTACGGACAGACCAAAGCCCTCGTGGCGGCGGCGCTTGTCTGCCCGATCGTGAATACCGGTGTTTTTCTGATCTGCTGCCGGTTTTTCTTTATGGATACGATCCGGATGTGGGCGCAGGGTGCCGGCTTCGGGGAGAATGCCCTGGCCTATATGATCCTCGGTCTTGTCGGGGGCAACTTCCTGTTTGAAGTCGTGGTCAATGCGGTCCTCTGCCCCGCAGTTCTGAAAATAATTAAAGTAATCAACAAGGGGAAGTTTTAAGGTATGAGTATTTTTGATGCGATATCGCTTTTCGGCGGACTGGCCATGTTCCTGTACGGAATGCGGCTCATGGGAGACGGCCTGAAGGACGGCTCCACAGGCACCCTCAAGAAGGCCATGGAACAGGTGACCAACAACCCGTTCAAGGCATTCCTTCTGGGACTTTTAGTGACAGCCGTGATCCAGTCCTCCACAGGCATGATCGTAATCACCTCCGGTCTTGTGGGTGCGGGCATTATCACGCTGCACCAGTCTCTCGGCATCATCGTGGGTGCCAACATCGGTACCACCGTGACGGGACAGATCATCCGTCTTCTTGATGTGGATGCCGGCGGATCCCAGATCCTCCGTTTCTTCCAGCCCTCGACGCTGGCGCCGATCGCTCTGATCATCGGCATCATCTGCATCATGTTCTTAAAGTTCAATCAGGCAAAGACCGTGGGAACGGTCGCCATGGGATTCGGTATCCTTTTCTCGGGACTGATCAATATGACCTCCTCTGTCCATGTTCTTACCGAGAGCGGTGTCTTTGATCCGTTCTTTGCCTCTCTGTCCGGAAATCCGGTGATCGGATATCTGACGGGTTTCATTATCGCTTTCATTCTGCAGAGCTCCTCGGCCACGGTCGGTATCCTGCAGGCCTTCTCCATGGGCGGCGGGCTGACCTTCGGTGCCATCTACCCCGTGATCCTCGGTATCTACCTCGGGGACTGCCTGACCACAGCAATGGTTTGCTCGATCGGTGCCAACCGGGAGGCCAAGAGAGTCGGTATTGTCAACGTGCTCTATAATCTTTCCGAGACCGTGATCGTCTTCGTGCTCGTCGGGATCGGGCATGCGACGGGGCTTTTAGATAAGCTCTGGGCTGCTCCCATTTTCTCCGGCGGCATCGCCAATACCAATACGATCTTCAACTCTCTGTGCGCAGCGATCCTGCTGCCGTTTGTAGGCATCTACGAAAAGGCGTCGCTTAAGATCTCAAAGCGCGACAAGACCGCGGTCAATCCGTACGAGGAGCTCTTAAACGAGCTGAACCCGGTGTTCCTTTCCTCTCCGGCCATGGCATTCCGCGGATGTTATGACGTGTTAGGCAAGATGCTCGATCTTTCCCGCGAGAATATCGAGAAGGCGTTCTCCCTGTTCCGTCATTTCGATGACCGGAAATACAAGGAGATCATGGAGACCGAGGATTACATCGATATCATGGCGGACAAGGTGAGCAAATATCTGCTCGACATCTCGCCCAATATCAAACAGGATCTTCATGTCCACATCATGGACCAGTATTATAAAGTCGTGACGGAGTTTGAACGTCTCGGCGACCATGCCGTCAATATCGCGGAATCCGCCGATAAGATGCATAAAAACGATGCGGTATTTTCGGAACAGGCCGTGAAGGAGATCCGCACGCTGGAGGATATCATCGGCCACATCATGGATTACACCACGATTGCGTTTAAGCGCCGTGATGTGCAGTCGGCCCGGCATATCGAACCGCTCGAAGAGGTGGTGGACGATATGGTGAATGCGCTGCGTGATCATCATCTGGCCCGTCTCCGTGAGGGAAAGTGCAGTGTGGTATCCGGCACCGCCTTCTTAGACATTCTTTCCGATATTGAGAGGATCTCCGATGTATGCTCTAATGTCGGCGTGGCCACGGTGGCCCGGGTGGAACCCGAGTTTGCCGACAAGGTGCATGATTATATTTCCGCTCTCCATCAGGGAAACGATGAACTGTTCAATGAGGAGTACCAGACGGCACATGAGCGGTATTTCTCTATGATAGACTGAGGTAGGAAATGCCCGGAAACAATAACGAAGCGCAGAACAAATATAAACAGGCCCAGAAAAGCGGACGGGAGTATTTTGATGCGTGCCTGAGAGATGAAAAGGACCCGTATCTGCCGGCGCTTGACGACCTGGTTCCGGATCTTCAGAGTCTTAGGACGCAGTATCTCGGCCTTTTCGACATTCCGTCGGAACTCATAGTCGGGACAAAAACCGCCGGGCGGCAGGATGCCTTTGCGGGAAACTTTATGCCGCTATTAGACCGCAGTACCGAGTTCGGGATGAAATGGGTGGCGCTGTGCGATTCCCATATCGAAGAGGGCATCCGGGATCCCATCCAGTGTTTTGAGTATCTCGGAAAGTTCTATGTGCAGGAGGGAAATAAACGGGTCAGTGTCCTCCTCTCTTTTGGCGCCCCGAAGATTGCGGGGATCGTGACCAGGATCTATCCGTCCGAAACCTATACAGACCCGGAGGAACTCGCTTCCTACCGGGCGTTCCTTTCCTTTTTTGATCTGACCCGCCTTTATACCGTACGGTTTTCCCATCCGGCAAACTATGCGAAGTTCCTTGCGAGTCTCGGCATGGAACCCGGGCACGTGTGGACGGATGAAGAGCGGACCGCCTTTTCTTCCCGTTTCTATAATTTCCGGAATGTTTTCCATGAGATTCAGAAGACGGACTTTGTGGATCTTACGGCGGCAGAGGCGCTTTTATGCTGGCTGCAGGTGTATTCCTATGAGTCCTTAAAGTCCATGCCGCAGCGGGAACTGGCGAAGACCGTGGAATCGGTGTGGCCGGAGATGAGACTCCTGTCCGGCAGCCGGAAAGAGCCCCTTTCCATGAAGCCGAGAACGGTAGAGAAAACGTTTATTTCAAAACTGTTTTCTTCTGAACTGTCCTTTGTCCGGGTGGCGTTTATCCACTCCTCCCTGTCAAGCGGGTCCAACTGGGTACAGGGCCATGAGAACGGCGCCGAGTGGCTGATCCGTTCCCTCGGGGAGAGAGTCAGCGTGGAATCCTTCTATGCCGATACCGAAACCGCGGAAATGGTGATGGAACGGGCGATCCGGAACGGAGCCCAGGTGATCTTTGTCACAGCTCCCACCCTGATCGCCGCCACAAGGCGGGTGGCGACGCTGCATCCGCGGGTGATCATGCTTGTCTGTGCGCTTTCCATGCCTATGGCAGGCGTCCGGAGCTACTACAGCCGGATCTATGAGGCCAAATTCATCGCCGGTGCCATTGCCGGCGCCATGTCGGATTCCGATACGATCGGTTATATTGCCAAATATCCGATCTTCGGTGTTCCCGCCGAGATCAATGCGTTTGCTCTCGGCGCCCGGATGACCAATCATAACGCCCGGATTGCCCTCCGGTGGACCGGTGTTTCCGAGGATCCGTTTGAGGAACTGGTGCAGGAAGGCGTGACGATGATCTCCGGCATGGATATTATCAGCCGGAAGGATATGAATGATCCGGACGGCTGCAATTCCGGAACGTTTTACCGGGATCGGGACGGAAAGAATCACATTCTTGCGGCGCCCTGCTGGTACTGGGGGACTTTTTACGAGCGGGTGATGCGCTATATTATCAATGACGAATGGGACGAAGTGTCCACCGAGCACGGCAGTGAGGTGGATTACTGGTGGGGCCTTGACTCGGGAGTGATCGACGTAAAACTTTCGGATGAGCTTCCCTACGGTGTCACCCAGCTGGCAAAAATCCTGAAAAAGAGCATTATCAGCGGCGTGGTCGATATCTTTAAGACCCACCTCGTGGATAATGAAGGTGTTCTTCGAAACGACGCGACCAGAGTATACACCCCCGAAGATATCATGACGATGGACTGGCTTCTGGACAGCGTGGACGGGAAAATCCCTGTCTTTTCGGAGCTTCTGCCGATGGCCAGGAGCCTGACGAGGATTCTCGGCGTCTACC
>JAZUHZ010000128.1:0-2061 GCA_045642005.1 Candidatus Avilachnospira sp. | reverse complement strand
TGACGGCATCCAGTCCGCCCACGGATACATCCTCCGAATCGGAAGTCAGGGCGCCGGTGACAAACTGATGGCACAGGAGAATGTTGCGTTCTTCCGGGTCCATGGGAGATGCTTCCAGAACGGCCCGGATGGCATCCTCTGTGGTTAGGAGCTTCTTCTCATGAAAGAAAGGTCTCACATCCGAGGGGCGGATAAAGGGAAGCAGATGCACGTTCAGGGGACCGTCCTGATCTGCCAGACGGATGGTCTGAAGGGTGCCGGAAAAGGCTTCGGAAATGTAGATCCCCTGGGGACGGACAAGGGAAGAAAGATATGAAACACGGCTGGCGGAATCGTGGTTTCCGCTGATGATGAAAATCTTCAGATCAAGGGCTTTCAACGCGGAAAGGAACCGGTCAAAAAGGGCTATGGCTTCTGCGGAGGGGACCGACCGCTGATATACATCTCCGGCGATCAGAATTCCGTCAACTTTTTCGGAATCGGCCAGGGAAACGATCTGATCCAGAATGACAGACTGGTCTTCCAAAAAGGGATAATCGTTCAGCACCTTTCCGAGATGCAGATCGGCAATATGCAAAAATTTCATGGATTGTGCTCCTTTTTATGATCCGATATACGTTTATTATACATAAAGTATGACTCCTGGAGAAGGGAAAATGAGGAAAATAATAAAAGAAAAAGACGATCCGAAGACCGTCTTTGAATGAAACATATTATTTTCTGGACGTGTGACTTTCGTAATACACGGTGCTTCCCGCGGGAACGGAAGCGGTGAGCCAGGTGTTACCGCCGATCACGCTGTGATCCCCCACGGTGGTATCTCCACCCAGAATGGTGGCATTGGCATAGATCACCACATGGTTGCCAATGTTGGGATGACGCTTGATTTTCTTGACGGGATTGCCGTTTTCATCCAGCTCAAAACTGCGGGCTCCCAGGGTCACACCCTGATACAGCTTGACGTGGTCTCCGATGACCGTGGTCTCTCCGATGACGATGCCGGTACCGTGGTCAATGAAGAAGTATTCACCCACGGTGGCGCCTGCGTGGATATCGATTCCGGTCTGCTGATGCGCATATTCGGTCATGATGCGGGGGATCAGGGGTGCGTTGAGCAGATAAAGCTCATGGGCGAGCCTGAAGATGGAAATGGCATAGAAGCCGGGGTAGCAGATCATAACTTCTTCCCGGCAGGACGCGGCCGGATCCCCTTCATAGAGGGCTTCCACGTCTTTCAGAAGGAGCTCTTTAATTGCGGGAAGACGGCGGATAAATGCTTCACAGATCTCATCGGGATCTCCGGGCTTTTCGCTGAAACGGAGAGCGGCAACCAGTTGCTGCCGCAGGTCGTGACCGGTACTTTCAAGAAGGGCTTCATCGGACATGCGGGGATTTTCTCTGGAAAAGCAGAGAGGGAAGAGCAAGGCCTGAAGTTCCTTGACGATACGGACAACTTCCTTCCGCTCCGGCGGAGGGCAGGCGTGGGAGCAACGGAGGGCAGTATCGGTGCAGACGTTGTTCAGGGCCTGAACGGTTTCTGTGATCACGGGTCTCATAAAGAAGACCTCCTTTAACGTAAAAACCCGTACCGGATAAGCCGATACGGGAGAAAATGCGGATAAGTCCGGCTCTATGCCTATACTATAACGCAGATAGGAGCCGTCGTCAATCGATGAACCGGGTCAGGACACCGCTCCGGACCATCTTCAGAAGCATTTCGGTTACGATGGGATCGTACTGATTTGAGAGGGAAACCAATTCCAAGGCTGCGTCTTCCGGCGTAACGGCTTTGCGGTAAACCCGGTCCGCGGTCATGGCATCGAAGGAATCGGCCACCATAAGGATCCGGGCGGCAAAGGAGATGTCATCGCCTTTGAGGTGAGACGGATAACCGGAGCCGTCCAGCCGTTCGTGATGGGCCCGGGCCAGGGCTGCGACACGGGCACCGAACAGGGGCTCCAGAATGGTGGCACTTTCGGCGGGATGTCCTTTGATGACGTCATATTCCTCGTTTGTGAGACGACCGGGTTTGTTCAGGATGGAAATGGGAATGATCAGCTT
>JAZUHZ010000127.1:0-3407 GCA_045642005.1 Candidatus Avilachnospira sp. | reverse complement strand
CGGAAAAGTGTTCGGTGTGGAAATCGTCCCGCAGGCCATTGAAAACGCAAAAGAAAATGCCGCTTTGAACGGCATTGAAAACGCTTATTTTGAAGCCGGGAAGGCGGAGGAGGTCACCCCGCGCTGGCTTTCCGGAGAAGAACTCTCCCATCCCGATGTCATCTGCGTGGATCCGCCGCGAAAAGGATGCGACCCCGTGTGCATCGACACCATCCTGAAAGCTGCCCCGGACCGCATCGTCTATGTCTCCTGCGACCCGGCGACCCTCGCCCGGGACTGTAAGCTCCTTACGGAAGGCGGCTACCGCCTCGAAAAAGCCTGCCCAGTGGACCTATTCCCCCAGACGATTCATGTGGAAACCGTGTGCCTGATGTCAAGAAAATAGAGTGTCAGGGGGACAGGTACCTTGACACGTTATGCCCGGACAGCCCAGCGCATCTTCGTGGAGGCGGCCCGGGGGTTTCTGCGGCACTCTTCCGGGGTCGGCCTTGTCACGTCATCCGCGATTGCCCGGTACAGGCCTTCGCGGAATCCGTCCCGAAATGCTTTTTTCACCAGCCGGTCTTCGCCGGAATGGAAAGTGAGGATGGCGACGCGTCCGCCGGGGGCTAAGACGTCCGGGAGCTTTGACAGGAAGGCGTACAGCGTTTCGAATTCGCTGTTGACATCGATCCGCAGCGCCTGGAATACCCGCTGGCAGGATTTCTTTACTGCTTCTTTCCGCTCTTTTTCAGGGAGGAAGGAAAGCGTTTCCGTGATCACTTCTCTGAGGTCTGTGGTGGTTTTCACCGGCTTTCCCTTTTTTCTGCGTTTTACGACGGCTTCGGCAATTTCTTCGGCGTAGGGTTCGTCGGAATTTTCAGAAAACATGCCGGCGAGTTCGTCGGCTTCGATATTCTGAAGACGCTCCGCGGCGGTCTCCCCGCACGTGGGGTCCATCCGAAGGTCTAAGGGTCCGTCTGTTTTATAGGAAAAACCCCGTTCGGGGTTATCGATCTGCATGGAGGAGACGCCGAGGTCCGCGAGGATAAAATCGAATTTTCCGTATTCTTCGGCCACTTTGTCGATCTCAGCGAAATTGATGAGTTTCACCGAGAGGATCTCTTCCGAAAACCCCTGGTCCCGGAGTCTTTTTTCGGTCTTTGCCGATTCAATCGGATCGATATCCAGCGCCGTGAGATGCCCTTCCCCGGCGAGTTTCTGCAGCATGGCTCTGGTGTGGCCGCCGTACCCGAGCGTGGCATCAAGCCCCCGTTCTCCGGGGGTTATCTTCAGCGCAGAGAGCACTTCATCCACCATGATGGAGATGTGCATGCCGGCCGGCGTGCTGCCCTTTTCCATCACATGGGCTATGGTGTCCGCATATTTCTCCGGCTGAAGCTCTTTATATTTTTCTTCAAATTTCTTCGGGTACTTCCCGGCGTAGTGCGCTCTGCGCCTGTGTTCTTCCGCCATGACCGTCCCCTTTCTTTAAATACATGATTGCCATCGCGCCCGGTCCGCAGTGACTGGAGATCAGCGATCCGGCTGTCACGCGGTGGATCTCCCGGAACCGTCCGGTACTTTCGAGGTCTTCATAGATCTTTTTCATGATCGGGGTATCAAAGGGCATGGAGGCGGTCAGCATAATCCGATCCACGTCTGTCCCCTCGAGATCCCGGAGGACTTCCTTTTCATATTTCTGAAGACAGTGGTCCATGGACCCCATGTATTTTTTCTTCACATGCAGGGCGCCGCCATCCATGTGAATGAGCGGGTGGATGCGGAGGGAGCTTCCCAGAAGGGCTTCTACCGTGGTGCAGCGGCCGCCCATCTCAAGATAGGATAACGAATCAACGACAAAACTCACTTCTACCTGAGATTTGAGATTTTCAATGGAAGCTGCGATCTCATCGGCGCTTAGGCCTTCCGCGGCCATAGAAGCTGCTTCAATGGCAAGGACTCCGAACCCGGTGCACAGGCTTTCCGAATCGATCACGCGGATGCGCTCCTCTTTCCCGGTCTCCTGGGCAGCCAGTTTCATGAAATTATAAGTTCCGGAAATCTTTGAGGACATGGAAAGAACCACGAGCTCGGAGACAGTCTCCAGTTCCCGGTTCATGACTTCTGTGATCTCCTCGACGGACGGAGCTGCGGTCTTCGGAAGGACCCCCTCCTTCTCCACAAACGCAAAAAGATCCTCCGGACGGATACTGATGCCGTCCAGATAATCCTTTTCCCGGAGAAGGACATGACAGGGTATGATCGATATATGATATTTTTCAAGGAGTTCCGGAGTCAGATCACACGCGGAATCACAAATAATTCTAACCATTGAAAAAAAGTCCCCTTTATAACAAGAGACAGTTTAATGCAAGACCATGGGTTTGTCAACCGCGTTACGCGCGGGAAAAAAGCCTCACCAACCCGACATGAGAGCCGTGAAACGGTGATTTTCGTGAAACGCCGGAGGTGTTTCACAAAAATCGCTGTTTCACGGCTCTCATGCAAAGAACAGCTTCCACGGCGCCGCATCCGGCGGCTCCTTGGAGAATGTCATTTCCTCCCCGGTCACCGGGTGGGGAAACGAGATCCGGTACGACCATAAAGCCGGCCGGTCCCCGTCCTGAAACCGCTGCGACCCGTATTTCCGGTCCCCCGTAAGGGGCATCTTCCTTCCGGAAAACTGCGCGCGGATCTGGTGGGTACGCCCGGTGAGAAGCTCGATTTTTACAAGGCTCAGACCGTCGCGGCATTCGAGCGTTTCATAGAGAAGAGAAGCTTCCCGGACGCCTTTCCGCATTCTTTTTACAAGATATGTGCGGTTTTTTGCCGCATCCCGGAACAGGAGGTCATCCATCCGACCGGCGGGGGGCTCCGGCGTTCCTTCCACGACGGCGAGGTATTCCTTCCGGAACGTCTTTTCGGTGATCGCGCGGGAGAGGGCGGCGGCCGCCCGGTCACTGAGGGCATAGACCATGACGCCCGCAACGGGTTGGTCGAGCCGATGCACCACCTTCACCGGAAGGGTCGGGTCTCCGAGTTCCTTCCGGATCAGATCCGGCATACCGCCGGGCTCGTCCGCCGAGGAGATCCCCGACGGCTTGATGCATGCAAAAATATCGTTATCTTTATATAGTATTTCCATGATTTTTCACGTGTCAAGGGGACCCGTCCCCTTGACACCTAACACTTTTTTCCGCCGATAAAGACTGCCTTTACCTCAAGTTCTTCATTCAGAATTACAAAATCCGCTGCGAGACCGGGTCGAAGAGATCCGATCTCGTTTTCTTTTCGGATCACGCGGGCCGGCGTCCGGGTACCTGCCATGACAGCCTGCTCAAGCGGAACGCCGAAGCGGACCGCTCTCCGAAGGCCTTCCATGAGATGCACGGAGGATCCGGCCAGGGTCTCCCTCCCGCGGAGGG
>JAZUHZ010000126.1:0-26345 GCA_045642005.1 Candidatus Avilachnospira sp. | reverse complement strand
AAGCGGAACCATTGAAAACGGTCATGCCGATCACGGCGGCGGAGTCTATTGCAAAGGAACCTTTACCATGACCGGCGGTACGATTACCGGTTGTTCTGATGCATGGAACGGGCAGGCGGTTTATGTCGATTTCGGCAGATTCTGCATGACCGGCGGTACGATTACCGAAAACTCCGGAACGGCCGGAGCGATATGTCTGTATTATTCGGACGGTACCATTTCTGGGAATGCTGTAATCTCCGGGAACGGCGGCAGTTTCGGCGGGGTGGCCGTGTTCAGTTCGGATCTCAGAATCACCGGGGGAGAGATCTCAGAGAATCAGGAAAGTTCAGGATTCGGCGGCGCTTTATATGTCTCCAATTCAGGCACCGGTCACGTCGATATCGAAGGAGGTACATTCCGGAGTAAAAACGCCGGCACGCCTCTTGTAAAAAGTGTCAGTACGACGTCTGCGGTAACCATCACCGGCGGAACCTATGATTATAACGGCGGTTCCGTCTCCAGTCCCGAATGGCTCGGGTTTATTGAATCCGGGCTGACGGCAGTACCTGCGAATATTGAACGAAGCGTCTGGACGATCCGGGATGCTTTCCGGATCAGCTATATGGACGAAGGAGGAACCGCGTTCTCCGGAACGCATGAAACCGGCTATCCGAAGACGCATATCTACGGAAAGGATACCGTACTCAGAAAAGCAGTAAAAACAGGATATGTCTTTGAGGGGTGGTATCTGACAGAGGACTGCGAAAACAGTCCTATTGAGGTACTTCCAAAAGAAGCATATGTCAGTGATATCACGCTGTATGCAAAGTGGCGGGAGATCGATCCCCATGTAAAGGTGATCAGGAACAGCGGAACAGAAGAGCAGTACGAAACTCTGACAGAGGCCTTCCGGAATGTATCTGACGGAGATACCGTGAAACTCCTCAAAGACATCGTAGTTACGGAGCCCGCTCTTCTGAAAAACGATGTTTTCGAAAAAGACGTTGCTGTCACATTTGACCTTGCAGGATTTACTGTCAGCGGAGCCATCAAGGATCAGTATCTTGTCGGAGCGGAAAACATTGATCTCACCGTAAAGAACGGAAGTATTATCAATAATGGAGGGAGTTCCTTTGAAACAAAGGCACTCTTTTTCTGGAACGGTCATTATCCGAAAACAAAAGCCTTAACACTTGATCGGATGACGATCACTTCTTCGGATATCGCGGTTCAGACCAGCGGATATAACGTGAACTGTATTTCCCTCAATCTTACCGATTGCACGCTTTCCGCCAATGAGTTTTCCATTTATCCGCAAATGGGATTTGACGTGCTCACTGCCTCCGGGTCGAACTATGTAAAGGGAAGAATTCTCTTTGAAGGTCACGGAATCACAACGGGTGGATTTGAAAACGGATATTTTTCAGACCAGCCGTATGTTTCCTATCTGAAGACAGGATATTCCGCCTTTGCCACAGATACCGGCGATGATGCTGACAGAAGGGTCTACCCATATACAGTAGACAAAGAATTTAAAGTCGAGTTTAAGTCGGACGGCTACTGGTACGGAGGGACGCAGAAGATCCGGAACGGACGAAAGGTACACGAACCGGCAACTCCGTCTGTAAAAGAAGGAGAGCACCGTTCCTTTGACGGGTGGTACACAAAAGACGGAACCGACTCAAAAGACTGGGGACAGAAGTGGAATTTTACCGAAGATCCTGTGACCGCGAGCATGGTCCTTTATGCGCGGTTTGTTTCGGATACCGCAAAAGTCACCTTCGATCTGAACGGGCACGGAGACACTGCCGTACCGGCAGCGCAGGATGTGGCATACGGTGGAACTGCCGAAGTTCCCGAACCGGTTCCATGCGACAGCGAGTTTGATTACATCTTTACAGGTTGGTTTGAGGAAGCCGCCTGTGAACATGAGTGGAACTTTTCTACAGATACCGTTACCGGGGACATCACGCTGTATGCGGGCTGGAGAGAGTCTGCTGTAAAACTGTATGACAGCAATCAACATGTGAAGGCCGGTTTTGCGGATACGGGCGACGGAACAAGCCTTCCGGAAGCTGTCAACGGAGCTTCCGCAGGAGACGTGATCGTTCTTCAAAAGGACATTACGGGAATGCCCGGGGCCGGAATCGGAGAGAAAGGCATCACGATCGACTTAAACGGTCACGACATTACCACTGCCGATGGCCAGATCTTCGCTTTCTATGTGAATAACGGAAATCTCATGCTCACTAACAGCGCAGAAGAGCTCTCTACGGTTTCCTGTAACAATAACGGTGTCTGGGTGGACGAAGGAGCCTCCCTCGTTGTGGAAAGTGACAATGTTGCCATTTCAGGAACAGGTGCCTATGCTATCAACCTCAGAGGAGCCGGATCCAGTCTCTGGCTTTCCGGCGGCCGTTATTCCGGAGGAACCGGTGCAATTTACACATTGATTTCCGGAAATACGGAGAATCATATCACCGGAGGCATCTATTCCCACAGAGTTCAGGAAGAACTTCTTTCGGCGTCGAGTTTCTGTCTGCCGAATGAGGATGCGGAGACAAAGAATGAGTATCCCTGGCAGGTAATCGGTAACCGTCATAAGATCACGTTCTATACCGGCGAGCACGGTATCGCTCCCGAAGAACAGTACGTGATTCACGGTGAAAAAGTGACGGAACCTGAGATCCGGGAAGCCGGCAGCTATCTGCTTGCGGGATGGTACCGGAATCCGGAAACTACAGGAAATCCCTGGGATTTTGCAGAGGATCTCGTAACGGAATCCTTTACGCTCTATGCAAAATGGGAACTGGCGGAAGTACTGTACGGTGAGAGTGACGGAGAAAGTGCGGAAGAGCTGCATCCCGTGCTCACATTTGCAGACGCCGTTTCCATGGCCAATGATTCTGCAAAAACGAATACGTTCCTCGTGCTCCAGAAAGGCGTGGAAAATGCGACGCCGAGCACGTTTACCCATAAGGCACAAATTGACTTAAACGGCATGGTATTTGCCGGAGAAGACGATGATTCCCTTCTGAAAGCGGAAGGCTGTGATCTTGGGATCACGGACAATTCGGAAGAAGCCACCGGATTGATCGTCAACTATTCGACAAATCAGGATTCATCAGCAGTCCTCCTTACGGAGAACGGAGAAAATTCCGGAGCACATCATTTTACCGTGGCAACGGCGAGCATTTACGGAATTACGGCAATCCGTGCCGATGAACAGTATGCAGGCATCCGTATTACCGGTGAAAACGCGTATATCTGCGGACTGAACCTTCCGGAAGAAATTGACGAAGAGGGCCATGTGATCACAAAAGGCGTTCCGGGAAGTGCCGTTTTATTTGCCAACCCGTCGTTCGCACTTGATATCTCCAATGGATATTATCTGGAAAAAGTCGCCTATAACGGAGAGGAGACATCAGTGCTTCAGTTGAATGAGCAAATCACCGGCGGACATTTTACAGAGAAACCGGCGGAGACGCTGATTGCAAACGGATACGGGGCTGTTTCCATGAGCGGTTCCGTCTATTCCTATGAAGTAATGCCCGCTGTCCGGGTTCACTTTGACACAGGAATCGAAACAAGAATAGAAGATCAGATGATTGCCATCGGCGGTTATGTCAGGGATCCCGGAAATCTCACGCAGGAAGGATGGATCTTTGAAGGATGGTATACAAAGGATACCTCCGGAAACTGGGGAACTCTCTGGAACTTTACCACGAATCCTGTTACGGAAGAAATGGAGGCGAGCGGACTTACCCTCTTTGCAAGATGGGAAGCCTGCGTTGCCACGATCCGGAGAGGGGATAATGTACTACGTTATCCGACACTTGCAGCGGCAGTTGCAGATGCTTCGACCGGGGAAACTGTCAACCTCGCGGTATCTGACCTGGTGCTTCCGAAAGCACTTTCAGTCAATCAAAATATCACGCTCAATCTAAACGGAGGCATCATTACAGCGGGCGACGATCTGGAGACGATGATCAGTGTTGAGAATGCTTCGCTTACGCTCATCGCAACGCCGTCTTCCTATCTGAAAAACTCAAATAAAACCGCTGTTTCCGTCACAGGAGAAAACGGACAGCTGAATGTTGCGGAAAATGAGCCGCTCTTTGTCGACGGCTTAGTTTCCTATACTCCGACAATCGGTGGAAGTCCTGCAGAGCCCGGAAAAGAAAACGGTCTTCGGGGAGGATTCTTTACCGTAAAACCTGCAGAGGAACTTGTTCCCGCCGGATACGGAATCTATGAAAATAGCTACGATCCGTATCGCTGGACAATTGATAAGTGCTGGAATGTAACATTCCTGAATGAAGAGGAAGAACAAGCCATTGTGACTGTTCGGAATAACTGTCCGGTAGAAGAACCTTCTCCTGCACCGGAAAAAGAAGGATATCTCTTCTCCGGATGGAAGTCGGAAGGAACAGCCTGGGATTTCAGTACGCCGATTACAGGTGATCTGACTCTCACCGCATCGTTTGAAAAGATTGCGGCAACTCTTACCTACAGCCGTACGGAAGCCTATATTGAGGAAGAAATGGACTATGTGACCGAAAACTTCCTGACGCTTTCCGACGCAGTGAATCGGGTAAACGCAATCAATACATCAGATGCGCAGTTACAGCTGACGGCAGATGCGGTACTTTCTGACCGAGAGTCCCTTTCCCTCAATATTCCGCAGCCATTTACGCTCACCTTTGATCTGAACGGGCATCATATCAATGGAAACGTTTCAGAAAAGGCCCTGATAACGGTGACGAATGCGACAATCCTCATAGACAGCAGTGAGTCCATGGAAGGAACCGTGGAGAATGCGGGAGGTACAGCGGTTCGTTATGATGTTCCCATAGCCGGCAGTGTGCCGGATCTTACGATCACCGGCGGGACCTATATCGCAGGGAACAATGCCGATGTCGTTACGGTGACCGACTCCGGTGCGCTTCTGGTGATCACCGGCGGAAAATTTAACGGTACTGTACGGTACGAGAATGATACAGAAGAAAAAGAGGAGCCTTCGGCTTCCATTTCAGGAGGCCTCTTTACCGCAGCTCCCTTCGGGAAATACATTACCGCAGGATATAAAGTTTCCGACCATGGAACGGCGGAAACCTATCGCTACGAGGTTGTACCGGAAGAGTATACCGTTACCTTTATGCCGAACGGCGGTACGCCGGCTCCGAATGCTCAGACCGGGCTTCATTACGGTGATCGAGTAACTGCGCCGGCGGCTATGACAAAGACCGATGCAGATCATCCGCAGAAACTTTATATCTTCGACGGATGGTATACAAAGGATCCGTCGGAATCGGAAGCCCATCTCTGGAACTTTGATAATGATGCGGTCGAAGGAGATATGGCCCTCTACGCCTGGTGGTCAGAGGCCGTGGCCGAAGTTTCCTGGGAAGAAACGACACAAACCGGTACGGAAACTAAAAAGGAGACTTATACCGGTATTGCAGATGCCATTACTGCCGCTGTTGGTCACGATGGTTCTGTGCTGAAACTCTTAAGTTCCGTGACAGGTCCGATCACAATTGATGCAGTAGAGAACCGGTCACTTACTCTTGATCTGAACGGAAGATATATCACAGATACATCCGAAACCGGCACCGGTGCGCTCACGCTTTCCGGAAAAGGCACCGTGACAATTATGGATAGTTCCTGCACGGTAACTGCCGGAGAAATGGGCGGCATTACCTCTTCCAAAGGAACTGCAGTTGCCGTGAGCTCCGGAACACTTTGGATAGAAAGCGGTAATATCGGTGCTTCTCCCAAAGGAGAGGCTTCTCCCTATGCCATCCGGTATATCGGCACCGGCACAGTCACGGACCCGCAGACTACGGTTACCGTATCCGGCGGAAAGATCCGGGGGCTTCTCGAAGGAAATGCGGAAAAGTGCACGATCACCCTTTCAGGCGGACGGTATGATATTGAAAAGTCAGGAACCGGTATCCTTCTTCCGGAAGGAAATGGGTTTGTCTATATGAACGATGATTCCGACTGCCCCTACGCAATCGGAAGTGCAGATGTATCTTATACTGTCGGAGGAAATACATTCAATTTTGCAAGCATCGATAAGGCCGCTGCTTTCGCCGCCGGGAAACCGGGCGGGGCTCTTACGCTTCTAAGGGATATCAGCGGACATCGTGCTGACGAAGAGACAGCCGACACGACCATTGAACTGGCCGCCGCAATGTCTCTTGATTTAAATGGTCACTTCATTCGATATAAACTGACTGACGGTCCGATCATCAGAACCGATGCAGACCTTACGATCCGCGGAACCGGAAGCATTGAAAATACCGAACCCGGAAAGGAAAGCGGAGAAGGAACACAGAAGGTGATCATCCCGTCTGCAGTCATCGAAGCTTCCGGAAAGCTCTCCATCGAGTCCGGTAACTATCGCGGAACGATCACGGTTTCCCAAACAGATAAGGGAGATCTTACCGGCGGTCATTATTCCGTGAGCCCGGAGGGACTTTTACGTACCGGGTATGAAATTGTAAAGGATTCGGAGGATACCGAATATCCGTATCATGTTCAGATCCAACGGATTACGCTGACTTTTGATCCGATGGGCGGAAGCTTTGTAAAAGGCAGTGGTGTTACACAAAACAGAAGCATCACGCAGGATTACGGAACTGTTATCAGCCCTGAAAATGTGGATGTCGTTCGGGACGGATACCGTTTCGAAGGATGGTACTATACCGTAATTGCTCAGACAGGTCCGGAACAGAAATGGAATTTTGCACCTCTTACAGAGAATCTCTATCTGCAGGCAAAGTGGTCAAAGTATGTGGCCAAGGTCGGAGATAACTATTATACCAGCCTTCAGGATGCGGTGAATGACAATCTCCTTCTCACCTCCAGTGCCATTGTGCTTCTCGAAAACATTACTGAATCCGTAACGATTTCCGGAAGAAATCTGATCATTGATCTTGCCGGGAATACCATTACCGGAAGTAATGGAAGTGCTCCGATCACCCTGTCAAATTCCAATCTTACGATTCAGGGATCCGGGGCCGTGCAGAATCCCGGACCGGGGAATGGTCCCGCTGTTCAGATGAATAACAGTAATCTGACAGTGAACGGAAACGGCCCTCAGAATACGGTAATAAGCAGTACAAACGGCAACGGGATCACCGCAAATCAGACGACAAACAACTCTCTGAATGTCAATAATTCCAACATTCATGGTGGCAAAAACGGTGTCGGAGGCGATGAATCTCTCGGCAAGGGAAGCGGAGAGTTTAAGCAGAACTTCAAGAACGCTGAGGTGGAAGGCGGGGATTCTGCGCTGGATGAAACCATGTGGTCAGATAACGCCAGCGTGATGTCTGAAGATTCTATTTTCGAAGGCGGGGAGTACGGAATCAACGCCGGAAACATTGATCTGATCATCGAAGGAGGAGAGGTCATTGGCGGAGAAGCTGCCTTTAGTTTTGCTGCCGGAGCCACGGTCTCAGGAAGTGTTACCGGAGCAGGGATGACCGGTGGTATTGCCGCCGCAGCCTTTGCCGGACTCGCTGTCATGTTTGCCGGCTGCACCTTCAATGTATTTAAAAAGATAGGAAAAGGCCTGAGGGATTTATGGGATTGGCTCACCCGCGGCGGCGGTGGCGGCGGTGGTGGTAAAAATCACGATAACCACGTCTACGTACCGGTAGTCTTCTACAGCCATGAGAAGCTTCAGAAGGCTTATTCGATGGAGGTAGGATCCCAGGTGTTATATACCCATGCACCGGCCTCCCTCAATAACCTCGGGGAAGACGAAGTCTTCCGCGGAGAATGGAAACTGTTGGCACCCATAGAGCAGGACCCTGCCGTCTTCCCGTATACAGTGGAAGACTTCACAGATTTTGACGCAAAAATAGAAAAATCAAAGACGGTGCGATTCATAACCACCGTTGACGGAAAAGAGACAGTTCAGCTCCCGAAACCGCAGGATCAGAAAGTCAGATACGGAGAGCGTGCGCAGGAACCGCCGGAGCAGGAAAGAACGCCCATTGATCCGAACTTTACATTTAAGGCCTGGACGTATCATGGGGAAAAGTATGACTTCTCCCGGCCGGTAACCTCGGACATGGATCTTCAGATCGAGTGGGAGAAGGTGGCCAGCCTGACGGTAAAAGCCCTGAACGGTCTGACGATCTATTCCCATGAGTATGCCTCACTGTATGAAGCAATCTATGATGCCAATAATCTTGGAACCATCATCGGTGCCGCACGGCTTTCCGAGGTAGCTTCCGTGACGGTGAAACTTCTTAAGGATGTCAGCAATTCATTGAATCATGAATATGGAGGTATATCCTATCCAAGGTATGACATAACAAGTGACATTACATTTGACCTGAACGGACACACTCTTAAGGAAGATAACTGTAACGAAATTTTTTATGTATGTGGAACACTTCTGACTTCGCATGCCCCGAAATTTACGATAAAAGATTCCTCCTACCTGAAAAACGGAGCGGTTTCTATCGATACTCCCTATGTTTCTTCAGCGGCTGCGATTCGTGTTTACGATAAAAATGCAGTTGTCACCGTGGAAGGCGGAAAGGTTGAAGCGAAATGCCCTCAGACAGCAGCCATCGCACTTGAGAATTCTTCTGAAGTGATTATCAAAGGGGGAACAGTCTCGACGGCCTATCTTGTCAGCAATGCTGCTGCGATTGATGCCGCAGACGGTTCTACTGTGAAACTTGAAAGCGGAACACTGCAATCCGATTCCGGGGATGCAATCGCCGCGGCCGAGAATAGCACGATCAGCTTCGAGATGAGCGGCGGAACTCTGACCGGCGATGTATATGCCGGCCGGGTATACGGTGAGATCACCGGCGGAGATGTCGATGCCTGTGCTCAGTTTGATCATCTGGATCAGGCAGGATATCCGGTATTTGTGCTCAAGGGAGGATATTATTCGGAGGATTCCTATGACGATCTTTCAGGGAAGCCCCACATTCTTGCCTCCGGCTATAACTGGACAGGGTCTCCGACAAATAAAGCATTATCAGGTTATCCCTGGACCGTGGAAAAGGATTTCACCGTAAAATTCTATGAAAACGGCGGGAAGCCGCATCCGGAGGATCAGACGGTGCGTCCCGGTGAGAAAGTCCTTGAGCCATACGTTTATCAGGCAGACAAGAAGCTTGACGGATGGTACACAAAGGATGGCACCGTGACCGGAGACTGGGGAAAGAAATGGAATTTCTCAAATCCGCTGACCCGTGAGGATGCGGACAGCAGCCGGACACTGAAGCTCTATGCCAAATGGGTCAATACCGAAGATTTTGTCGCCAAAGTCATCTATACAGACGGCAGCGAAAAGAAGTTCACCGAGCTCGGTCCGGCTTTCAAGGAAATCCTTGCTGACGGGGACAAGGTGGTCATGCTGAAAGATTACCGGATTCCGGATGTGAACGGTCTTAAGAACGAGCACCAGTATCTCGAGACCGCGTACAGTATTACCTTTGATCTTGCGGGGTTCCGCGTGACAGGAAATACCCCTGTGATGTATGACGGACTGCTGCGGTTTACAAAAAAAGGAAAAGCGGTTACTGTGACAGACACTTCTCCCGGAAAGACAGGTTCCCTGGAAAATACAGGATATATGCCTACTCTCTATACGAACGGAGAACTGGAGATTCAGAATGCCGAGATCCTTCATGCGATCGGACAGGTCAACGGAGACGTGATCACGGGATCTTCTACCGGAATCGTTTCCGTACGGAAAAATAGCACGAGGATCAAGGGACATCTGGCCGACAACGCCTGCACATTCCGCCTGAGCGCCGGAAAATACGAAGAAAAGCCGCTTGCAAAACACATTGTGGAAAAGTATAAAGCGGTAAAAAACAGTGATGAAAAGACACTTGCGGCCGGATATGAATACACGATCATCCGCGGAGACCGTACGGCGACCCTCCTTGTAGCCGGTTACGATTTCTATGTGAATGGTGTACAGCAGAAGTCCTACTATCTGGAAGAATTTGATGTCGGAACGGAAATCACTCTGTCCTATAAAGGAAATGCTCAGAATTTCAAGTGCTGGGCGAACGACTTCTATCAGATTCTCAGTGAGGAACGGGATTATACCTTCACGATCCTGGCCAATACCGTGATCGGCTGCATCTCCGGTGAGATGATCGAAAGCGGGGAAGCGGTGATCGTCTTCATCAGTGATGAGGATATCCTCTCTACAGGCTACTATCATCTGGATGGTGATGATATCCTGGACAGTGCAGGGAATTCGCTTGTTTTCCCGCCGAATCCGTCGGATTCCGGTACAAGAAAATTCGAAAAATGGTCAAGGAGCGAAGAAGACATAAAGATGTCGATAATGGCCAACGTGCCAATCATCGCCGTAGAGGCACAATTCAGCGGCAGCGAAGACGGATATACTGTGAAGGTTACCTCCGGAATCACGGTAGACGGCGGCGCGACGGTGACACCGGTCTCCGGCGGGGGTGTCTATCCGCTCGGACAGCTGGTGGAGATTTCTGCCAATGCCATCGATGAAAGCCAGTACAGCTTCTACGGATGGTTTGAAAAGAAGGAGAGCGACGGCAGTTATGTACCGCTCGGCGGGGCCGCTCAGACGAGTCTCACATTCACTTATGAGGTAAAGGAAAATGTAACATTGAAGGCGGTATTCCGTCCGAAGACAACGTTCACACTTGCTGTAAGCGGTGAGGATTTTGATGTCTCGATCAATGGCGGAGAACCGGTTACTTACCATACCAAGTACGGCGGAACACTCAGTCAGTGCACGGTTACCCTCAGATATCATGAGACGGACACCAAAAAATTCAAGTACTGGGTCAACGACAGCCAGAAGATCTGCAGCCAGTCGCCCGAATATACCTTTACCCTGGTGGCCGATACCGATATTTATGCGGTATATTATGATGTGACAACCGATACTTCGGCCTATGTCATTTATCAGTCGGATTCGGGAGGGATCATTTCGTCAAAGCTTTATTCCAGAAGCAGCAATATCACACCGCCGAAGGTCCCGGAGATTCCCGGAAAGACCGCTCTCGGCTGGGATAAATCCGTGGAAGAGATCAAAGAGCTCATCGGTACCGAAAAATGCATCATCGTAAAACCGCTCTACCGGAATAAGAGCGGCACCTACCGTGTGACGGTGAAGTACGAAGGCATTTCCATTGGTGACGAGGTGTACACCGGTATTCCGATTGCCCGGTCCAAAGAACTCACCGTAGAACCGGAAATTACAAAAGACGACATTACCTATAAGTTCCAGTACTGGAAGAGTACGGACGGAAAGACACTTTCCAGATCTCCCTGGTATTTTGCCTACAGTGCCGTAAGCGGTGACAACATCGTACTCACAGCCGTCTACGCAGAGAACGTGCAGGAACAGGTACCGACGGTGCAGATCACAGAAACAGAGCACAGATTTGACAGTAGTCTTGGCAAATACGTCTACACGTTTACCCAGTATTTCGACGTACCGGAGAAATATGAGATCATCGACCTCGGTTCCCTCCGGACAGAGTACGCTTCGTACGCGTCAGATACCTATATGGTAGCAAACTGTGACTATACGGCTGTGAAGAAACATCTCTTCTCGAAGAACTACCGATATGGCGAGTGTACGCTCAATGTAACAAGCGCTTATGAGAAAAAATACGCCTACCGCGGTTTTGTCACGGTAAAGAACCTCGAATCAGGAGTGGTGAGTACTTACTATTCAGAGATTGTCACGAATGGATATTAACGCATGAAAGAAGATCAGCAGAAAAAAGAATATGAAACCCCGGAAGCCGAGTTTATCCTCTTTGACCGGGCGGTATCCATTATCGCCCGGTCAGGTGGTCAGTATGTAGACTGGGAAGATGACGATGACGCTGGTTATAAAAAAGGAAACGACTGGGGTGCTCCCCAATGAGGGAGTCGCTCCGGTTTTTACGGGACGCTGTGGGAAAGGAAAAGAGATCCATCCTGCTGCTATCGTGTCTTTCGGTGCTGCAGTCGGCCCTTTCCCTTGGCATTGCCATGAGCCTCAGAGAGCTTGTAGACCACGCCGTAAAAGCAGAAACCGGGGAAATCAGAGCATGCTCCTTGATATTTCTGCTTTGTGTTTTCGGGCAGATTGTGGTATATTACATGCTCAGGTGGCTGACGGGTAAAACCGGCACCCGGATGGAAAACCTTTTGAAGGGAAGACTCACGGAATCCTTTCTTTCGGGAGAGTATGCCTGGGTTTCCGGAATCAGCTCCGGGGAGTGGCAGGAATGCCTGACCAGTGATGCCCGGATTGTGGCCATGGGAATTGCCGAAACGGTGCCGGAGTGTTTCGGAATGCTTGTGCGGTTTACGGGCACGGTGATCCTGATGTTTTCCTATACACCGCGGTATGCCCTGGTGCTGATCCCGGTATCTGTACTGTTTTTCTTCGTATATTTTCCGTTTCGGAAAAGAATCGAAGGTTACCATCACAGCGTGCAGAAAGCAGACGGACAGTACCGGAGCCTTGTGACAGATGAACTGGAAAGTCTGCTGTCAATCAAAGCCTTTTCCAGGGAAAAGACGATGCGGCAGAGAACCGAAGAAAAGGCCGGGAGCCTCCGGCAGGAGATTCTTACGAGGACGCGGTTTACCGCTTCCTGCGGAACCGTCATGTTTGCCGCGATGCGGGCTGTCTATGCCGGCGCCGTGATCTACGGTGCTTTCGGTATGGCCCGGGGAACTTTAAGCTACGGAACTTTCGCCGCGGTAACAAAGCTTGTCACCGGAATCCGGGGTACCCTCACCGGAATAACCGGATTCTTTCCGGAATCCGTCCGGATCCTTACCAGTACGGAACGGATCCGTACAATGTGTTCCTGTTCCGCAAAAACCGAAGAACCCCTCGGAGAAGAGGAAATCAACCGGTTTTACAAAACAGAATTTTCCGGGATCGAAACAGAAAACCTCTCATTTTCCTATGAAGAAGGTCAAAGCATATTCTCCGGGTTATCTTTTTCTGTGAAAAAAGGAGAGTTTATTGCTCTGACAGGAGCCTCGGGAAGCGGAAAGACTACGTTATGCAAACTGCTTTTGAGCCTTTTACCTCCTGTATCCGGACAGATTCTCCTCCAATCAGCGGACGGAAAAGTACCACTTACCGCAAAATACCGTGGACTGTTTGCCTTTGTCCCGCAGAGAAACCGGTTTATTTCCGGGACAGTACGGGAGATCCTTTCCTTCGGGGACGAAGCGCGGATGCAGGAGTCTGAAGCAATGATGAAAGCGCTGAAAGAAGCCTGCGCGGATGATTTTCCGGAATCTCTGGACAGTCCCATCGGGCAGGACGGGGCCGGCTTCAGCGAAGGACAGCTGCAGCGGCTCTCCATTGCCAGAGCTTTATTCAGCGGGCATCCTGTTCTCCTTCTTGACGAGGCAACCTCCGCCCTGGACCGGGAGACGGAAGAAAAGCTCCTTCAGAATTTGAGAAACATGAAGGAGAAAACCGTGATCATTGTCACCCACAGAAAAGAAGTGATTTCCGTGTGCGACAGGGAGATTAATCTTGATAAGATATAAGATCTTCAAAAGAATAGCAGCCGTTCTTTTGTTCTCTGTACTGGCCGCAGGGAGTTCCTTTGCGGCAACAGTCTATACGGAGGACGCGTTTTATTATACCATTGAGGAGAATTCCATCACCATTACCGGATATTTCGGGGATGAGGATGTGATCAATATCCCTTCGGTGATTGCCGGGATTCCCGTCAATCACATCGCACCCTATGCCTTTGAGGGAAGTTCGGTAACCATCGTCAATCTCCCGGAAACGATTGAAACCGTGGAAAAGGGTGCTTTTGACGCAAATGTAACGGTGAATTATTTTATGCGGGAAGACAGGGAGTTGTCCGCAGAACCGGAAACGGATAACGTAGGTCTGGGAGAAAAAGAACCGGGAGATCAGGTTCCGGAAAAATCTTCCCGAACAGAATCCGGCCCGGGAGCAACTCCATCAGGAAATACCGGAAACGGCGTATCGGCAGGCGGCCGGATCTCTTCTTCAGTGAATGATGACAGCGGGTCAGCCGTGACATCCTATGGAGCAGGAACTGCTTCCGGAAACGGACCTTCCGGAGAAGCTCCCTCTCCAAACGGGGAGACCCCGCTTTCCGAAGAAGAGAACGCGGCCGAAGGAAATCAGGTGGCCCTTGATCCCGCCAGGATTCCCTCCCACAGAACCGAACCGGAAACGGAAGAGACGGTTTCTGCCGGAGATGCCGGGGCGGCTCCGGATTCATTTTTCTTCGGTCATATGGAAGATGAAATCGACGAGGATGTGATCGGTCAGAATACCGGTAAAATGGAAGAGGAGACCGGTGTTCTTTCGGCAGTTACCGGTTTTCTTACCGGGAACAGGGATACGGGCGGCGCAGCAGGAGATGCGGCAAAACACGGGCTGCTTCTCGGCATCCTTTTTGCCGCCGGCATTTTTACCGGCCTTTTCCTGATCGTTTATCTCATTCTTCTTCTGATCAGACGCCGAAAAGACGACGAGGAAGAAGAAAGGAAATCGTAGATATGTTTACCATAAAAATGGCGGATCTCAGTTTCCGCATTCACAATCAGTACCGGTATCTGGAAAGACAGTGCCGGGAATATATTATTTCCGGGACAGCCGGTGACTGGATGGACGTGGAATCCACCGAAGAGGAGATTCGCGAGGAATCATCTTCTTTCGGGTTTTCATCCTTCTCCGTTTCCGCAGAAAAGGCACAGAGCTGTCCGGGGTATTATGAAAGTCTGTCCGTGTACCGGAAGATTGCAAGAATCCTTCCGATGTATCAGGGGTTTCTGATGCATGGTGTGGTGATCGAGGCTTTCGGTACGGGAATCGCCCTTGTCGCGGCCAGCGGTATGGGAAAGAGCACTCACGCCGGTTACTGGAAAGAACTTTTCGGGGACGAGACAATCATCATTAACGGCGATAAGCCCATTCTCCGGCTGAAAAACGGAAAACTCATCGCTTACGGAACCCCCTGGGCCGGAAAAGAAGGACTCAATGAGAACCGGGGAACGGAACTTCGGAAAATCTGTTTTCTGGAACGGGCAGAGGAAAACCGCTGTGAGCGGATGGATACGGCCTCCGGAATCCGGAAGCTTATGGGATACATATTTACGGAAAATACGGAAGACATTGCCTCCGCACTGCATATCCTGAAAAGTGCGGCCGTCAATACCGAATACTACCGGCTCTGCTGCAGGAAGGAACCGGACGCTGCCCTGGCAGCGGAAAAGAAGCTTTTACAATCAGGAGAATATCAGGAATGACAGTAAAGATCGATCTGGTACGACTGACCAGATATTTATTGAAGAAAATATGGATTATCCTTCTTGCGGGCCTGGTGTGCGGCGCCGCAGGTACGGCATACTCTGTGTTTTTCGTAAAGGACAGTTATACCGCCGTGGCTACCATGTACGTCTATAACGGAAATCCGAATGTCGTGAATTATAACTATACAAACGAATCGGATCTGGATACTGCCGTACAGCTGGTGGAAACCTATAAGATCGTGGTAAAAAGCAATAAAGTCCTGAACGCCGTCCGGGAACGTCTCGGATTGCCGCTGGACATCGCCTATATCAGTAAAACCCTCAGTATGGAATCCGTCTCCGATACCGGTGTGATGCGAATCGCCTGTACGACAGAAGATCCTGTACTTTCCGCAGATATCTGCAATGCTGTCGTGGATATCGCCCCCGGCGAGATCATTCGTGTGGTCAGCGCCGGAAGCTGTGAAGTCATCGATTATGCCGAGGTTCCGGAACAGCCGAACAGCCATCGGACACTGCGGAACGCGGCCATCGGATTCCTGGCAGGGATCTGCCTTACCGCCGGTCTCTTTTACGTGCTCTTCCTTTTCAACAAGAAGCTGAAGGATTCCAGTGAACTCGTGGAAATGTATGAACTGCCGCTTCTTTCCTCCATTCCGGATATCGGAAAAAAAGAAAAGAACACGCTTCTCGGGAAGAAAACACCGTCAAGTCTCAGTTCGAGCTACGGAAGACTCCGTGTGAATCTGCTTTTTGCCATGCGGAATAAGGTGAAGACGATCCTGATCTCCAGTTCCGTGCCGGGAGAAGGAAAATCCACCGTGGCGTCCAATCTGGCAATTTCCTTTTCCCTTGACCGGAAACGTGTGCTCCTCATCGATGCCGACCTTCGGAAGCCCTCCAAAACGGAGCTCTTTCAGAATGCGGCATCGAAAAAGGGACTTTCCGATATGCTGATCAAAGAAAGGCCGCAGGATGTGTATGATCAGTTTATCCTGAAGGAAGTACGTACAGACCTCGACGTGCTTCCCTCCGGGACCATACCGCCGAATCCGTCCGAACTTTTAAACAGTTCGGAAATGCATGATTTCGTGAATGCCATGGAAGAGAAGTATGATATTGTGATCATCGACCTTCCTCCCGTGAACGTAGTCTGCGACGCTTTCGTGCTCGCCGATGAAAATGCCGGGATGCTCTTTGTAACAAGATGCGGATATTCCGATCACCGGGAGATCCGGAAATCCCTGGATGCGCTCGGTTTTTCCGACGTTACCATGCTCGGCACGGTAATGACCTGTGCCAGTGAAAAGTCGGAGGGGTATTATCACCGGTATTACTACAAAAACTATTATTCAAGATACGACAGGAACCAGGTTGAACAGAAAGAAAACAAGTAAAACTTCATATCTTCTTCTGATCATCGCCGTATGGATTCTGTGTGCTTTGTTTCCGGCTTACGCGGAGTCCGAAACGCTGGAGCGTCTAGTGCTTCCGGAGTTTACGGCCACGGAATATGTTTATCAGGGAAATCTGGTCACAGAGGCTCATTCCTACGGAACCGACGGAAAACCGGCCATGAATGCGGAAGGCTATGCCCATGCGTATTTTACCTATGACAAAAACGGAAGTCTTCTCAAGGAGATCTATTATGACAACGCCAAAAAGCCGCGTCCCGTGGTGACGGTGAAGGGGTATGCCATCTGTACGAGAACCTATCTCTATGATTCCGAAGGAAACGCCCATACCGTTACCGAACGCCGATACGGAGCCGACGGGAAACGGATTGATGTCCCCGGAAGCTACAGCTATTTTACCAATATCTACAGCGGAACGAGAATCCTGAGAACCGCTTATTATCATGCTGACGGAACCTTAGTCCGCCCTGTCGGCGGCTATGCCCGGATCGAGCATACCTGGGAAAGAAAAAACGGCGCTCTTACCGACCGGACGATTCATTACGATGAAAAAGGAGAGATTCTCTGTGACGGGTACGGCGCTTATATCACCGAAACAGCCTGGCAGGGAGATTACGTACTTAAGAGAGCGTATTTTGACCGGGGCGGGAATCCGATCATGGCGGAAGGACGTTTCCACCGGATGGAGAATCAGTATGACCGGGAGGACCGGCTTCTTACAACCGCATATTTTGATACGGAAGGAAAACCCATCGTTGCTTCGGTCGGGTATGCCTCTCTTGCATGCGAATATGACGCGAACGGAAAGCTTCTGAAAAAGTCCTATTTCGGCCCGGACGGAGAGATGATGAACGGCCCCGACGGATGGGCGCTTCAGCTTTCCGAATATGACGAAAAGACCGGAAGACTTGTGTCGGAAACCTACTTTGACGGTTCGGAAAACCGGACCATGATGAATTCCGGCTACAGCAAAGCAGTCTATGAATATGACGGAGAAGGATATGACCGCCGGATCACCTGTTATAATACCGCGGATCAGGAATGTCTGAATAACCGTGGCTATGCCCGTATTGACGAGACATTCCAGAAAGGAACCGGGGAAATCCTCACCGAGCGCTACTATGACTCGGCGTTGCAACCCGCAGTGGTAAACGAGGGCTATGCCGGGATCTCCTACGAGAGAGATGCATCCGGAAGAGTCACAAAAACCACCTACCGGGATAGTTCCTGGCAGCCTGTCATCCATCAGAAAAGCGGAATAGCGGCAGTCACCTATACATATAAATCAGGAGAACTTCCTGTACGGGAAGCCTATTTTGATGAGAAGGGAAAACCCTGTGAAAGCCAGGAGGGCTATTATGTCCGCACCATGACCTATGGCGGAAAAGGCGGCAGGGAGCTGATGCTAGAGAGCTTTTACGGAGCAGACGGGAAAACACCTCTCATTTCTCAAAAAGCAGGAGCACACACGGTGAAATATCTTTATGATATGAAATCGGCGGTTTCCTGTATCCGGTATTTTGACGAGCACGGAAAGAGCACGGAAGGCCGTGACGGAACGGCCATGATGCTGTCGGAATCGGATGCTTCGGGACACCTTCTCTGGAAAGCCACCTTCGACCGTGACGGAAAACTGATCGAGGGAAGCGAAGGCAACGCCGCTGAAGTGCGTGCCTATGATCCGGAAGGGCATCTTCTCGGAACCAAAACATACGATCTGGAAGGCTTAGCTGTTCCCACGGAAAACGGCTATGCCTCGGTGATTTATACTTATGATGATGCAGGAAACCGGACCGGCACTGCTTTTTATGATGCGGAAGACCTTCCGGTACTTTCCGGAGGATATGCGTCTTTTGTACGTGCTTATGACGGCATGCATCATGTTATAAAAGAAGAATATTTTGATACCGAAGGAAAGCTTACCTTCCTTTCCGCCGGATATGCGGGTCGGGAAATGACATATGATCCGGAAACGGGGTACCTTACGCGGTTATCGTATCTCGGGACGGACGGAAAACCCGTCATGCTTGTATCCGGTTATGCTTTCTATGAACAGAAGTATGACCGGCTCGGAACCTGTATTCTGAGAGCCTACTATGATGCGGCTGGGCATCCCGTGATTCCTGCCGATGCAGGGTTTGCCCGGTTTGAGCGGAAAACCGATGCTTTCGGGAATATCCTCGAAGAGGCCTGCTATGATGAAAAAGGA
Organism: Candidatus Avilachnospira sp.; assembly: GCA_045642005.1. Taxonomy (GTDB): domain Bacteria; phylum Bacillota; class Clostridia; order Lachnospirales; family Lachnospiraceae; genus Avilachnospira. Next base: position 7,433 of record JAZUHZ010000126.1, on the reverse strand, counting down.
AAGCTTCTGGATACCGGAAAGGGATACGCTCTCTGGCAGAAGACCTACGATGCCAATCAGCACGTTAAGAGCATTACCTATCTCTCGGAAAAGCGTGTTCCCGTGATGACAAGGGCCGGGTATGCCATCGAGGAGATGGAATCCGATGCGAACGGCCGGGTCATTTCCCATGCCTATTTTGATGAAAAGAAACAACCGGTTTTGATTTCCGACGGATATCATAAAGTCCTTTCCTCCTATGACGGAGAGGGCAGGAAAACCGGGGAGTCTTATTACGACGCAGCCGGAAATCTTTCCGACAACGCTTCCGGCATTGCCGCGCACATCGCAGAATATGACGCCGAAGGAAACCTGAGCCGGGAAGTCTATTATCACGCCGACGGCATGCTCGCCCGTGTCGCAGCCGGCGCGGCGGAATGCCGGTACGCCTACGATCCCGACGGAAACCTATTAAGCGAGAGCTATTTTGATGAGAACGGAGAAGCGTATCTGTACCGCGGCGATTACGCCAGGGCAGAATATACCTATGATTCCGCGGGGCAATGTCTCTCCGAATCCTATTATGGAACGGACGGAAACCGGATCATTTCGGGAAAGGGCTACGCGGTCCGCAAATGCACGCTGAACCGTCAGGGAAAGATCCTGAAAGAAGAGTTTTTTAATGCAGAAGAGCAACCTCTTGATTCCGGAAAAGGATATGCCGTACGGGAGATCACCTATGACCGAAACGGCTATGTTGCCGAAGAAAAATACACAAAGGCTTCCGGGGAACCGTGTCTCATCGATCACACCTGGAGCCGGGCCGTCTATATCCGTGATGCTTATGGGCAAGCTCTGAGCACCTCTTATTATCAGGGAACGGTCCCTGCAGTGACGCCGGAAGGCTGTGACCGGATCGAACGCATGTCCGATGCCCGCGGCAATCTGATCCGGGAAAGCTTCCTTGCCGCCGGAAAGCCTGTCATGAACCGGGACGGGGTCTCCGTGATTGAATACGCCTATGACGAAAAAGGGCGGAAGATTGCAGAGCGCTTCTATGATACCGATGGAAAACGGTGCCGGAATGAGAAAGGGTATTCGTCGCTTTCCCTGGTCCTCGATACCGCGGGACGGATCACGGAAGAACGGTATCTTGATACAGATGATACACTCGTTCTGCTTCCGGAAGGCTTCCGTATCCACCGGAAGGAATACGACCGGTACGGTCATGTCACAAAGGAGCAGTATCTCGATCATGAGGAGAAGACGGCCGTCTTTGCGGACAGGGCGCCTCTTACGATTTCGGAATATGACACCTTCGGCAGTCTGATCTCGGTAACTTCCCTGAATGAGGCCTCGGAGCTCATGGAGAATAAAAACGGCTATGCCAAAGTCGTCTATACCTATGATACTCTCGGAAGGAAAACAGGCGAGACCTACTACAACCGCCGGCTCGAAAAAGTGAAGAATATTGCCGGCTACGCTGCCATCCGGTACGAATACGGAGAACAGGGGAAGACGTGGCGGACACTTTATCTGGACGAAAAAGACCGTCCGACCTTATTAAAAGACGGGTATGCGGCAACGGAAACTTATTATGACGAATACGGCTTCCAAAACCGTATCGTATATCTGGATGACGAACTGGAGCGGACCTATCCGACCTTCGGGTACAGTGCGGAAAACCGGGTAAATGACTGCCGCGGCAACGCAATCTTGACAGCCTACCTTGACCTCGATGACAGCCCGGTGGAAAATGAGAAAGGAGTTGCCATGATCCGTCGGCAGTATACTGCCGAAAACCGGGTGGTCTATGAACAGTTTGCTGATCGGAATGGGGACCCCGTAACCACGGAGGACGGGTACGCCGCAGCCGGTTACGAATATGACGGCAACGGCAACCGGACGAAAATCAGCTATTACGGAAAGGACGGAAATCCCACCTGGGTGGCCGGGGGATACGCCGCGATCCGGTATGCCTATAACGAAAACAATTACTGCATAGCGGAGTACCTTTTAAATGCTGACGGCGGCCCTGCCGTACATAATTCCAAACACTGCTCATACTTTGTCCGGGAAGTAGATAAAGACGGAAACGAGCTTACCGTAAGATATTACGGGAAGAACGGGGAACCGGCCATCTATGCCAACCGGTATCATGAGGTCCGTTCGGTCTATGACCTGGCCGGAAACCGTATCCACAGGTCCTATTATGACCGGGAGGGAACTCCTGTCACAGGGGATGACGGGTATCATAAAGCCGTCTATACCTGGAGCCCGGAGGGACTTCTTACCGGCGAAGGGTTCTTTGGTACAGACGGGAAACCGGTCGACTGTAAAAAAGGATATGCTGCGGCCGCCTATACCTACAATGAAAAAGGAAGTCTCCTCACGGAAAAATATACCGATGCGGAGAATCATCCTGTGGTACCGGAGGAAAAGGGATACGCCGAAGCCGTGCTCACCTATGACGAAAACGGGCGTGTGCTCACGGAACTCTATCGCGGTGCGGACGGGCTTCCGATCAATGGCACCTCCGGATACGCACAGCGAACCGTAACATATCAGGGCGAATCCATACAGAAAGAAACCTTCGTTCTGGCAAACGGCTCCCCGTATGTCAACGAAGAAGGCTGGAACCGACGCGAATATGTTAAGGAAAACGGTGATGATACCGTGACCATGAAGCTCTGTAACGATATGGATCCTTTGCAGAATGTCACAGCCGATTATGACCGGTACGGACGTGTGATCGCGAGAACGGATGCTGATGGCAATACCGAAAAGATCACGTACACCAGCCGCGACATGAAGGAAATCGTGCGGTATTATGACCGGAACGGAAAGCCGCGAAAATCCGGAGGCACCTATGGGCTTCGGTACGAGTACAACGCCTACGGCAGTGTACGAAGACTCACCACACTCGGGACCGACGGAAAGATCCGCCTCTGTGACGACGGATACGCCATGATTCTGTACGAATATGAAAACAGAGACCGGGACACCGACATCCATACGGAGACCTTCCTCGACGGGAAAGGAGATCCCGTAACCGCCCGGAACGGCGCCGCGTCGGTACGGATCGTGTATTATCCGGTCACGAGAGTCCACGAAATCACCAATCTTGATCTCGAGGGAAAACCGGTCGATACGGAAGAAGGATTCGCACAGTATCAGTACGAAGAAGATGACAGCGGTCACATCACCTGGGAGGGATGGTTTGATGCCATGGGCGCAAGGACAAACGGTCCGAAGGGATACGCAAGCGTCGAGCGCACCTATGACGAAAACGGGAACCTCACCGGTGAAAAATGCCTGGATCACCGGAACAAACCGGTAGAGGCAGCGGGGAAGTAAATCGTGAAAAGAAATCAGATCATCATTATCATAGCTTTGCTCGCCGGGCTTTTGTGCTGCGGGACTGCGTATGCCGGCCCCCAGATGTCCCTGTATCTTCTCTGCAGTGAAGGCCTTAAAAATGACGGAGAGGACACCGGAAGTACTTCCATGGCAGTGACCTTCGATGAGAGAACCGGAAAGATCCGGCTTCTTACCGTATCCCGGGATACTTTTGTCGAGATCCCGGGGGTGGAGATCCCGGATCATATGGATCGTCCCTACCGGATCGGAGGACCGGAAGCCTCCCTTTCGGTATTTAACGAAACATTCTCCCAGGACATTGCAAAGTATGTTTCCATCAGTTTTCTGGATCTTGCCGCCGTCATCGATGACTACGGCGGAGTCACCGTCGACCTGAGCCGGGCAGAGCGGAACGCCATCAATACGCTCGTGGACCGAAAGAAAAAAGATCTGAAAAACATGCAGGATCTCGGGCTTCTGGAAAAGACGCTGATTGACAAAATGTCGGAGAACTGTTACCTGGAGGAATGCGGGGAGAAGACACAGCTCAACGGTCTGCAGGCCGTAGCCTACGGCTGGCTGCAGTACGACTCGATGGCAGACTGCTGTGAGCGCGAAAATGAGGTCATCTCATCTCTGATCAGACAGATCCGTGCCTCGGCAGAGAAAAAGACCGCACTCTACCGGACGGGCGAGTCTAAACCTGCATTTCATTTCGGCGTGAGAAATATCAATCTTGACTCTCTGTCCGAAGGAGACCGGAGCTATCTGTATAAGCTGTTAAAACCTGTCTTCGAGCATACGTCTACGAACCTGACAAAAGAGGAGATCACGGAACTGACGGTTTCCATGGCCGGCGCCTTCCATGATGCCGAAAAAACAGAAATAGTAGTGGAAACCATGATCTTCCCCCTCGAAGCCAGAGACCGACAAGACCAGATCGCCGGAAAAAAAGGCCATATCATCGATAAGGCAAAAAACGGCAGTGCAATGAAAGAATTTTTATATGGAGAATAACACGATTTACCGGAAATATATCAAAAGGATGCTCGATATTCTCTGTGCCACGGCTGCTTTGCTCGTGTTCTCCCCGCTGTTTCTTATCCTGACGATTACCGGAGCCGCTGCCATGAAAGGCAATCCCTTCTTTACTCAGGAACGTCCGGGGTATCATGAAAGGATATTTAAGCTTATAAAATTTCGGACCATGACAGAGAATAAGGATGCTTACGGAACTCTTCTTTCTGATGAAAAGCGTCTGACAGGCTACGGAAGGTTTTTAAGAGCTACTTCACTTGATGAACTGCCGGAAGCCATAAACATCCTGAAAGGTGATATGAGCGTGGTCGGACCGAGACCGCTTCTTGTGAAGTATCTGCCGTATTATACCGATGAACAGCATCATAGACATGATGTGCGTCCAGGCCTTACAGGGAATGCTCAGGCACATGGTAGGAATAGTATTTCTTGGGAAGATAAATTTACTCTTGATTTAGACTATGTGAAGAATTTATCTTTTTTGGTCGACGTAAAGATTATCATAGATACCATAGTAACTGTAGTTAAACATGAAGGGATTTTCCAAGAAGGCCACTCTACAATGGAAGATTTCACCAATTATGCAATAACTAAAAATAATTAAAGATTCAGATTCTTGGAGAGTATTATTGTAATGAATGAATTTGATGGAAAAAAACTTTTAATACTTGGTGGAAATCCAGAGACATCTGCCCTTGTAAAACTGGCAAATGATAAAGGAATTAAAACAATAGTAACAAGCGCACGTCACACAGATGATGCAAAAAAATATGCATGGCGGGCCTATGATGTGGACGCAATGGATGTGCCGGGAGTAATTGCGCTTGCAAAAGAAGAAAATGTAGATGGGGTACTGGTTGGAGTAGCAGATATTCTTGTTCCGTCTTATTGTAAGGTTTGTGAGGCTCTAAGTTTACCATGCTATGCAACGCAAGAAATCGTTGATGTTTTTTCTTTTAAGGATTCATTTAAGAAAGCCTGCGAGAAATATGGAATTCACGGTGTACCAGAGTACCATATTGATAAAAATATGAAGGCTGAGGATCTAAAAAGGATTGAGTACCCTGTAATGGTAAAGCCTGTTGACAATGGTGGTGGCGTAGGTATGTCTGTTGTTTATGATGAATCAGAACTTCCGTCTGCAATTAATAAGGCTTTAACAGCAAGCAAACAAAAACGTTTTATCGTAGAAAAGTACATGCAATGTGATGATATGGGAATGTACTACACTTTTAAGGACGGTGAGTGCAGCCCGTCGTGCATATATGACAGGTATACAAGTGACGAACAGCCTGGGTTCTCTAAAGTTTGTTTGGGTGGCACTTATCCATCGAAACATATAGGGGAGTATTTTAACAAAATGCATAATAATGCTGTGAGACTCTTCAAAGAGATTGGAATAAGAAATGGAGTACTGATGCTCACTGGCTTTTATGAAGCAGGGGAGTTTTATGTGTACGACACAGGATTTCGTCTTCAAGGGGAAGCTCCTCATCTATTTATCAAGTACATTCAAGGATTTGATCAAATGGATATGCTCATAAGGTTTGCTTTAACTGGTTCGGAAGGGTGTTTGAATCTTTCAGAATCAGATGACCCAATGTTCCAAGGAAAACATGCAGCAACTTTATGGTTTCTTTTGAAAAAAGGGAGAGTTGCAAAAATCGTAGGTTTAGAAAATGTTGAAAATGATAAGCGAGTGATTTCAAATGGGCAAAGGATTTTTGAAGGAATGGAAGTGCCGGAAGAATGGATAGGAAATGAGAAACAGGTACTTACAAGAATGCATTTTGTCTGCGAAACCAAGCAAGAACTGGCCGATGCCTTGTTAGAATATATGAATAAGGTCAAAGTGTTGGATACTGATGGTAACAATATGTTATTAAGAGGTTTTGATATTAATCAGGCGCTTGAGCTGGAATAAAGTAATATAGAATATGGAACAACGGAGTGTTAAGAGATTTGATACGCTAAATGTATAGCTGATTTGGATGAAAAAAGTTTTATTTGTAAGTAATATAATAGGGCATATTAACCAGTTTCACAAACCTTATATCAAATGGTTTAAGGAACATGCTTATGAAGTTCATGTAATGTGTAATTTAAACGGTGAGGTTAAACCAGATTATTGTGATAAGTTTTTTGATGTAGACATAGACCGATCACCCTTTAGTATACGAAATATTAAAATCATTAAGAGCATAACAGAAACGATAGATCGGGAAGGATACGACATTATTCACTGCCATACTCCGATGGGTGGAGTTATGGCAAGAATCGGTGCACGTCATGCGCGAAAAAAAGGAACTAAAGTAATATATACAGCTCATGGATTCCATTTTTGTAAAGGAGCCCCTCTAAAGAATTGGTTGTTATTTTATCCGGTTGAAAAAGTTTTATCGTATTTGACAAACCAAATCATTACTATCAATGATGAAGATTATCGCCTTGCAAAAAGAAGATTCCAGTCTGGCAGTATTAAAGTTGATTATGTTAATGGTGTCGGGGTCGATACAACAATTTTTCATCCAGCAAATTTAGAAGAAAAAAATAACTTAAAAATAAAATTCGGATTTTGCAATCGTTTTGTTCTGATATATGCAGCTGAATTTATTAAAAGGAAGAATCACGAATTTATCATCAAAAGTATTAGGTCAACAGTAGAGAAATGCCCAAATGTCCTTTTTGTTTTTGCAGGTGATGGCAAATGTCGGGATGACCTGTTAAAACTAGTGCAAATAGAAAAGCTTCAGGAATATGTGAGTTTTCTCGGTTTACGACATGATATGCCAGAACTATATCGTGCCAGCGACATTATTATATCTTCAAGTCGTATGGAAGGGCTTGCAATTAGTGTTTTAGAAGGTATGGCGACTGGTTTACCAGCAATTGTATCTGATATAAGGGGACATGTAGAGACAGTGAAAAACGGTAATAACGGTTTCCTTTTTTGCCTCGATAAAAAGGATAAATTTGTTGAGGCTGTTGATCGCTTATATCATAATGAGACTCTTTATCAAGAAATTTCAACGAATGCGAGGAATTCAACTGAACAG
>JAZUHZ010000125.1:0-7803 GCA_045642005.1 Candidatus Avilachnospira sp. | reverse complement strand
GGACACGGAATTCCACATAATAGGGAGCGCTGCCTCTGACCTTTTCCTCCACAACAGCCGGGTCGATGGCCCGAAGGAAGCGTTCTCTGTCCTCGGGAATGACGATCGTATCGCAAAGGAGACGGGTCCGTTTCAGATAATTGGTTTCCTCCGTGAAGCCGGGCACATGACTGCTCAGCTCATCACTGACGCGGTAATGATCCTCCTTCATAGTTTCAAAGTCCGCGTGTAAAAGGCACTCATAGTCATCAGAGATTGTTTCCGACACGCTCTGCAGCGCAATCTGGTTTCTGGTTTCCGTATCGACATTCTTAAAACCGACCACGCAGCTTCGGGTGTCGCCGGTATCGAGAAGAACATATTTCCCCTGGTAATAAATAACGGTGTCTCCCTGCATCTCCCGGAAATTTACAAATTTGCAGGGGGACTCTTTCGTCAGGTTTTCTTTTAACACGGAAAGATCCGTTTCATGCATAAAGGAGGCCCGGTCACTCGGATGCACGAAAAGATTGCAGATCACCTGCATCCTGTCATGATAGTTTGTAAGCCGGTCCCAGCCGGGCACAAGGCTCATAAAGGCAGGATTGTACTTGTAAATCTGTTCTTCCTGCGTCTCGAGATTGACCGCGGAAATATAATCAAAATCGTTGCCAAGCGCGCCAATCACCGCGCTGCTTAAATCCATCTTCGGTTCGGATGCCGTCTTTTCATTGATATTGCCGTTCATAAAAAACCTCCAAACTCTGCAATACGATCATGAGACCCAAAGCAGTTCCTGTTGTTAATATTATCACACAGAACATCTGAATTGTATATAGAAATAATGACACAAATGATAGCAATTCTGTCACATTAACTGACTAAAGTCTCTCCCGGTTTCAGTATCAGTCCGACTCCGGATCACCGATCCGCTCAATGGACCGGTACCGGAGTCCGCCGAGTGCATTCCGCTCCAGCGTGACTCTGATATCCCGGCTGTCATAGGTCCCTACGTCGGTGAGGATTGCAGTCACCTTATCCCTTTCGGCGGTTACCTCCCCCAGGGTAAAGGCGACATAATTGGTATCCCCGTGCTGCAGATACCAGACGTCCAGCGGCTCCAGATAGGCAGCGTCATAGAAAATGGCCGGATAATCTCCGTTCACGCCGAGAATCTCCCGGACAAGGCAGTCCACTTCCTTTGTCGTGAGACAGGAAATGTCCGTATAGATTTCCTCGCCGGATTCCTCCAGCGCATCCATAACCTCGAAGCTATCCACGGTACTGCTGTTTGCCTGATAGACCATGTCCGTGACAGCGATTAAAGCGGAATCAATATCGGAAAACTCCCCGTTCAAAAGACCGTTTGCCCCGGGGGAAGTCAGAAACGCCATCACATCGTCTCTGGTGACGCCGGAGGCATCGGTAGACCCCGTCTCCGTCATGTTTTGGGATAAATACGGTACGAATTCCGAAGCGCAGTTCTCGAGCCCGGGAAGCAGCGCATCTCCGGACGTATGAGTAAACAGAAGACCGTTCCCGTCCGGAGCAGACACAAGTTTTCCCTGGATGGAAAGCGCAGCGTCCGGTTTCCGGTTCGCGGCAGCACCGCCGGAAAGTTTCAGAGAGATGGTTACCGTTTCCCCTGAAGGCGTCCACTCTCCTTCATAGAACTCTTCTATGGTTTCTGTTTTTACCAGTGGGTCCGAGATCCAGTAACCGCAGTACCCGTTCTCCTGAAGCGCAAGATAAAGAAACCAGGTTTTTCCTTCGTCATCGACCTGGTTTACCGCGCGCCACCTTCCGGCAAACGTTCCGGATTCTTTCGTTTCTTCCGGAGCAGCCGTTGTCACTGCCCGGGCAGCTGTCTGTGCAGCTTCCGCCTGCGTGGTTTCCGTTTCCGAAGCTTCGGGCTTTTTCCCGCATGCGGTCAGAAGCACTGCGGAAAGGATCAGAAAAAGCAGGATTCTTTTCATGGATAATACCTCCTTAACTCATAAAGCGCAAAAGCCTCTTACCGTGATTTCATCTTCTGTCGTCTCTGTCAGCCTTTCTTGTGGAGAGTGAGTTCCTCCTCTTTCTTTCCGTACAGGAAATACGGGCACTGCCCGCCGACCTGGACGTCATAAAGGATTTCTCCGCCTTCTCCTGTATACACCCGGTAGATCCTGCCGTAGGTCCTGTCCCCGCGGTGCTTAAAATATACGTCATCGCCGGGCAGGAATTTCGATCCGATCACCTGCTCCGGTTCTTTTGTTTTCTTCTTAAAAGGCCACCACATATGATTCCTTCCGCCATTCCATAGCTGTCAATATACATTCGGAAAGTTCCACTGACTGTCAGGATACCGATTATTACCAAAGAATGTCCTGCATTATGTAAACTAAAATCGCGGAATGAGCTTATTTCAAGCCATTCCGCTTTAAAATCAAAAGAGCTGGGGACGGGAATCGGACCCGTGACCTCGTCATTACCAATGACGCGCTCTACCATCTGAGCTACTCCAGCAGCAAGGTGTACTATACCACACCCCTTCGAATTAATCAAGTATCTTTTCAAGCACAATCCGAATTATTTTTTAATTGCCGTAACGCAGACCCACTCGTTCTGCCGGGTGACGGTCGGATTCTCCCAGGCGGGGTTTGCGCGGAAGGCATCAAGCACATCCTCTTCGTACTGATCGAGGATACCGGAAGTGATAAAGGTGCCTCCTTTTTTTACAAAACGGTCTGCGGCTCCGGGTGCGGCCAGAGCAATGATCACCGGCGCAAGGATATTGGCAACAGCCACATCGTATTCCGGAGACCCGGAAAGGATCCGGCGGTCGGTTCCGTCATCAGAAAGCACATTTCCCGTGATGACGCGGAACGTATCTTCGCCGATGCCGTTCATGGCTATATTTTCCCGGAGTACCTCTTCACAGTTCGGATCGATATCAACAGCCGTCACAAGACCGGCGCCGAGTTTCACGGCTGCCATTCCGAGGATCCCGCTGCCGGTTCCGAGGTCAAGGACTCTTGCGCCCTTTTTTACGACCCGGGAAAGCTCGGGAATGCAGAGCTGGGTCGTTTCATGCGATCCGGTACCGAACGCCACGCCGGGGTCGATCACGACCGTATGGATTCTGCCGGCATCCACATCCTCCTGATACTCCTTTGGCACCGAAAGCCAGGACGGAATGATCAGGATCTTTCCGACAAGGATCGGATTGAAAAACTTTTTCCAGTTGTCCCGCCAGTCGGTTTCTTCCGTCTTTCCGATCTCAATGCGTCCCTCCCCGATATCGGTATATTCCCGAAGCGCGGAAAGGCCGTTTTCGATATTTTCCATCAGTTCACAGAACTCTTCTTCCGTCCACACCCGGTCAGATATGGCGTAGGAATTGTCAACGATTCCGTCCGTAACCACCTCTTTCAGTTCTTCAGAAGGATCATATTCGTGAATATAGAAGCTCAGGCGGGAGGTTCCGTCATCCTCCGGAAGTTCCGGAAGGATGTCAATGAACATTTTCTCAGCATCCTCTTCGGAAAGCGGTACATAATTCTCAATCTCCACGCCTTCGGCCCCGAGTTCCATGAGCATGGCGCTCACCAGATCCTCTGCCGAAACGGTGGTGTGTATTGTGATTTTTTTCCATTTCATGTAATGTTTTCTCCGGTTTCTTCTTTCTTTCGGTCTGCTGCCCAAAGAGCGCGTTTATTAAACTCCGCCCACCGTTCGGTAAAAAAAGTAAAATAATTTCCGGCATACCCGCTCCGACGTAAGTTCCGGCGCCACCTGCGGTTCCATACGAAGGACGGAATTCCGATCAGAGGCAGATACAGGGGACCGAGGATCAGGGACTGGATGCAGTGCCCGAACTCATGGTCCTTCGTATCGCGGGTGCAGTCCTCTCCGGTAAAAATAAAGAGTCCCAGGGAAACGCCCGACAGGCGCTCTCTCCAGACGGTATGCACGGCGCATCGGTGCAGTTCATGCGGTTCCCGGATGTTGGCCAGAAAAACGATCAGTCCGACCAGGGTCTGAGGCAGTCCCCAGGTGCTCTGCAGCAGCATAAATATCGCCGCTTGCAGCGGCGATACTGATTTTTTCTGTTCAGTTTTTCTCTCCAGTTGTTCCACGATCGCTCTTTTCGTTTTCCTCATGGGCAAAACAGACGGAGAGGAGTTCCTCCATCCGTTCCCGGTCGTCTTTCAGGAAAAGATATCCGAAAACGGCCTCAAACCCGGTCGCCCGGCGGTAATCCGACAGTTTCTGATTCTTTGCCGCTGTCACGGTTTTGGAATTGCGCCCGCGCCGGTAAACGGCGGTTTCCTCCTCCGTAAGGAGAGGCTCCAGAAACCCGAAAAGCCGTGACTGGCTGCCGGCATTTACAAAAGCCGTTACCCGTTTATGCAGCTTTTCCACCTTCTGTGAACCGGTCCTGAGAAAATGCTCTCTTACGGACAGTTCAAATACCGCATCCCCGAGATACGCGAGGGTCAGCGCATTGACATCGGACGGACTGCCCTCTGTATCCTGTTTTACGATCAGGCTCTCTTCCACTTTACGCCTTCTTTGGTATCCTCCAGGATGATGCCCATGGCGGTCAGCTGGTTTCTGATCTCGTCCGCCCGGGCCCAGTTCTTTTCTTTTCTGGCCGCGGTTCTTTCCGCAATCAGCGCCTCAATCTCCGCGTCAAGGTTTTCTTCCTTTCTGTCGGAGATCACGCCGAGCACACCGTCACAGAGAGTTTTGATCACACCGCTAATATACGCGATGTAGGCAGCGGTGCTGTTCCCGTCCACCGTCGCATTGGCAACGCGGATGATCTCATAGACAGCTGTGGAGGCATTGGCGGTGTTATTGTCGTCTTCCATAGCCTCTTCAAAGTCACGGATAAAGCCTTCCACAGTCTTCCGGTTCTCCTCTTCCGCTTCGGTCATTACGTCACCGAAGGCCTTCTTCTGGAGTTCTTTGATCTTATCCGTGCAGTTCAGGATCCGCTCATAGGAAGCCTTGGCCTGATCCATGACCTCACGGGAGAAGTTGAGCGGCTGCCGGTACTGGGCGGACAGAATGAAGAGACGGAGTACCATGGGATCATACTGTGCGGTGATGTCACGCACGGTAAAGAAATTGCCGAGGGATTTACTCATCTTTAATCCGTTAATATTGAGGAATCCGTTATGCATCCAGTAGTTGGAGAAAATCTTCCCGGAGCAGCACTCGGACTGTGCGATCTCATTTTCATGATGCGGGAAGATCAGATCCTCACCGCCGGCATGGATGTCGATAGTCTCGCCAAGATATTTCCGGCTCATTACGGAGCACTCAATGTGCCAGCCGGGACGGCCGTCGCACCAGGGGCTCGGCCAGGAGGGCTCGCCCTCTTTTTTCGGCTTCCAGAGTACGAAGTCATTGGGATCCTTCTTCTGCTCCTCGCCGGTCACCTTGAGATCCCGGAGTCCGGACATCATCTCGTCGAGATTCTTGCCGGAAAGCTTTCCGTAGGTGGGGTCGGTATTGACGGCAAAATAAACGGTGCCGTCCTCTGCCACATAGGCATGGCCTTTTTCAATCAGGGTGGAGATCATGTCGATCATCCCGTCGATTTCCTCGGTTGCCTTCGGATGCGTGGTCGCGGGCTTGACATTGAGGTCCGCCATATCCTTTTTGCATTCTTTGATATAGCGCTCGGATATGACAGAGCTGTCCACACCCTCCTCATTGGCGGCTTTGATGATCTTGTCATCCACATCCGTGAAATTGGATACGTAATTGACTTCGTATCCCTTATATTCCATATACCTTCTGAAGGCGTCGAAAACGATCATGGGGCGGGCGTTTCCGATATGGATGAGGTTATAAACGGTGGGCCCGCACACATACATGGAGACTTTTCCCTCCTCGATGGGCTTAAAGTCCACTTTTCTTCTCTTCATCGTATCAAATATCTTCATCATAACTGGTTACTTCCTCTTTCTTCTATCAGACAGACGGCATGGGCGGCGATTCCGAGGCCCTCCCCGGTAAAACCGAGGCCCTCTTCCGTGGTGGCTTTGACATTGACAAAACCGGGGGCGAGGCCGCACGCCTCTGCGATCTTTTCTTTCATTTTCTCAATATAAGGCCGGAGCTTCGGCCGCTGACACAGGATCGTGGCATCAATATTGCTGACGGCATATCCGTTCTCCTGAAGGATCTCCCGGACTCTTTTCAGTAATTCCATAGAATCCGCCCCGAGATACCGGTCATCATTGTCGGGGAACAGACAGCCGATATCGGGAAGCCCCGCCGCGCCAAGAAGCGCATCCATGACGGCGTGCAGCAGTACGTCCGCATCGCTGTGCCCGAGGAGGCCGAGTTCGAAGGGAACCTCCACACCGCCGAGCATAAGTTTTCTTCCGGGGACCAGCCGGTGGACATCATATCCGTGACCGATCCGCATCATGTCAGGATCCTGACTCCGCCCTTCACGCAGCGGACGGTGATATCGGTCTGCATTCCCATCAGTTCCCCGTCGGCATGCATGGGAAGCGGCCGTTCAAAATGCATCTTTACTTCACGGCAGGGGAAGAATCTCGTGAATCCGTTTTCCTTAAGCCCTGACTTCTTATCCAGAAGGATCGGAACCAGCTTCAGCTTGTTTCTCGTACTTACGGCTGTGATATCGACCATTCCGTCATTCCACTGGGCGTTGGGTGCGAATTTATAGCCGCCGCCCTCGAAAATATGGTTCTGTATGGAAGTGAAAAAGATGGATTTGTACTCGACTCTCCTGTCCCCGTCAATGCTCATCGTTCCCCGAACCGGTTTTTCCGCGATAAAGCTCCCGACACCGACCAGCGTATAGGCAAGCTTTCCCGTGCCGATCTTATTGCAGAAGGCTTTCAGCCGGGACACTTCCAGACGGTGACACACCGCCGCATCGAATCCGGCCCCGCAGCTGACGGCAAAACGCCGGCGGAGAGTTCCCTCGTCATTGGTCAGTACGCCGTAGTCCATTTCCCGGACATATCCTGCGGTAAACAGTTTGCGGATAATGTTGTCGGTTCCCTGCGGAAAGCCGAGGCTCCGGCACAGATCGTTTCCCGATCCGGACGGAATAAACCCGAAGACCACATTCCGGGAAAGGTCGAGACCGTTTAAGACTTCATTGATGGTGCCGTCTCCGCCCATAGCGATTACGGTCAGCGGTTTCTCCGGGGCGGTCTCCTCATAAGAAGATGAGACCTCATGGGACTTTGCCATGGCATCTCCCTGCTTTGCGGTGAAATACACATCATATTCCGTTCCGAGCCCCGAAAGAAACTTTTTGGTCTGGTTCCAGACCTTCAGCCCGTTTCCGCATCCCGAGTTCGGATTGACGATAAAATAGTACATGTCATACTCCTTCAGTATTGAACTCATACAGTTTTCGATTATATCACGTTCCTTTGGATCGGGGAAGTAAAAAAATAAAAAATTCCTCTTGACATTTCAGATAAAAGTCACTATACTTACAAAGCGCGCTGAAGAAGTGCGGACGGGGTCTTAGCTCAGCTGGGAGAGCACCTGCCTTACAAGCAGGGGGTCACAGGTTCGAGCCCTGTAGGCCCCATATGAATATGGCGAGATAGCTCAGTTGGCTAGAGCATGCGGTTCATACCCGCAGTGTCGAGGGTTCGAATCCCCCTCTCGCTACGAAAAAGAGCAGTTGCTTGCGGCAGCTGCCTTTTTATTGTCATACAGGTGTGAAACATTACTGCCCGTGAAACACCTGACGCGTTTCACGGGCAGTAACATTTCACACCTGTATGTGATTATCGCACGTATGCACTTCGCTCTCCTATCCGCTCTTTC
>JAZUHZ010000124.1:0-4611 GCA_045642005.1 Candidatus Avilachnospira sp. | reverse complement strand
CTTCTCCGGAAAGCCAGCGCGGGGTGACCTCCCCCGCGCTTCCGGCTTCAAAATAAGCATTTTCGATCCCGTTCATCTTTGCGTTTTCTTTTGCGTTTTCAATGGCCTTCGGAACGATTTCCACGCCAAGGACCTTTTTTGCATGGCGGGCCAGAAAGAGGGAGATGGTTCCCACGCCGCAGTACAGGTCCCAGACGGTTTCCCTGCCGGTAAGACCCGCATAGGAAAGCGCTTTGGCATAGAGCTTTTCCACCTGAATGGGATTTACCTGGAAAAAACTCTGCGGGCTGATGGTGAATTTTACGTCCCCGATGGTATCGGTAATGAAACCGGGGCCGTACAGCGTGTGCACGGTATCCCCGAGGATCACATTGGTATTTTCTTTATTGATGCAGAGGCTTGCCGTGCTCACAAAGGGGCATGCGGCAGCGAGCATGGAAATGAGCACGTCGGAGTCTCTGAGCCGGTCCGCGTTGATCACCAGGCATACCATCACATCCCCGAAGGCGCGGGACTCCCGGATCAGGACATGGCGCACCACGCCTTTTCCGGTTTCCTCGTCATAGGGGCGGATATGGCATTTCCGAAGGAAAGCGAGCACGGTATCGAGCACGGCACGGTTCCGCTCCGACCCGATCAGGCAGTCTGAGCACGGGATCACGCTGTGGGTATGTCCTGCATAGAAACCCGCAACAATCTCCCCGTCCCGGGAGAGGGCCACCGGATACTGGGCCTTGTTGCGGTAGCGCCAGGGATTCTCCATCCCGATCACGGGCTCGAACACAAAGCTTTCCGGGGAAAACCCGCCGATGCGCGAAAGACACGAGAGCACCTTTCCCGCCTTGAACTTTAGCTGTGCCTCGTAAGAGAGCTCCTCGAGCTGGCATCCGCCGCAGGATCGGGCGATGGGACAGCGGGCCGGGACGCGCGAAGGGGACGGGGTAAGGACCCGGACAAGCCTTGCAAAGCCGTAGGACTTTTTTACTTTGGTGGCCGCCGCGATCACCCGGTCGCCGATGACGGCATCTTTCACAAACCAGGGAAATCCCGCATCTGAAGAAGACCGGGCGTCGAATGTCTTCCCGACGCCCAGTCCCTCCTCTGTCATATCTGTAATCGTTACTTCAAATTCTTCGTTTTTTTCCATACTTCTTTCTGTTTACCGGATCCCGGCGGTAAGGCTCAGTTCGATGTCCGTATATTCATCCACGCCGGAACTCCGTTTTACGGTCACGGGGATCTCATCCCCGGGTTTTACCAGTCGGAGAAGACTGCTGTAGTCCTCCGTGCCGAGAATTTCTTTTTCCATGGCGGAAACGAGGATGTCTCCGCGCTTAATGCCTGCCGTAAAAGCGGGCGAGCCGTTTTCGACGTCGGTCACATAGAGGCCTTCGGGCATGTTTTTATATTTCATGTCAAAGGAGATATTCATGCCGCTGATCCCGAAATACGGCAGATCGCTGCCCTTTTTCAGTCCGTCGATCACCTGGGAAAGGGACTTTGTGGTGAGGAAGCGGGCACCGGTAACCGGATCATCCTCCGCCTTCGGGAAGGCGATGCCGAGGAGCCGTCCGTGAAGATCCATGAGGAAGGTGCCAAGCTCCGGCCGTGCATTGACGCCGGCATAGAGCGCACACAGGGATCCGTCCACGGTCTCTTCGCAGTCTCTGACATAATTGATATAGCCGAAATCGTAGGATCCCGCCGCTCCCTGCGGGCTTCCCGCGGCAATCACGGGTTCTCCGGCGGTTTCGGTCTTGTTCTGGGCGATGGAGACGGCTTTGGCTGTTTCTAAAAACTCCTGGCCGAGTCCTTCTGTGGGCACGGCAAGGATCAGAAGTCCGTCCCGTTCGGATTCTTTTTTGACAATGGCGTTCTGCCGGGCACCGCCGGCAAAGGTGACGAAGATGGTGTCGTCCTCGTCAAAGGCGCCGCCGATCGTAAGCACGAGGATCTCCCGGTCATTTTTCTGAACGATCACACCGCTGTAGGTGCGCTTGGTCTCAATCGTACTTTCAAACCAGGTGGTCTCACTGATGATCCGGTCCACGGTGACGATGTAGGGGCTGATCAGTCCCACGGCATCGCGCTCCGCGGAAAGGACTTTATAAAGGTCGGATGGCTTATACTCGCGTTTTTTCTCGCGGTCTTCGATCATTTTCTCGACGTCCTCTTCCGAGAGGGCGGGTTCGGTGGTCTTCTCTTCCGGGGGCTCGCTTTCCGTCTCCGTGTCTGTGTCCGAAGAGGAGGATGTCTCCGTCTCCGAAGATTCGCTTTCCGGCTCCGAAGGGGAGCTTTCCGGTGCAGTCTCCGTTTCGGCTGCCGCCGTCTCCTCCGCGCTTTCCGGGATGGTTTCGGCCGGGGATTCGGGCTCCGTGGTTTCCGGCTCCTGGGTTTCCGGGACTGCCGCTTCCGTGGTTTCCTCCGCGGCGGTCTTTTTATCGGAATAGAGGTGAATGAAGTGGAACGCCGCAAAAGCCGCCGCGCCGAAGAAAAGACCCGAGAGGAGACTCACGCCGAGATATTTCAGGGCGCGTTTTGCGGTCATTTCGCGGCCGAGGATTTTTTCGCTGATAAACTTTTTGTTTTTCTTCTCATCCATGATATAATGAAACCATAAAAAAGTTAACAAACTATGTACAAACCCTTATTTACCCTGAAAAAGATATGAGAAAATTCATTTATACCAAATTTATCGCCGCGTATCTCCTGTTCGGCGTCATCAGCTTCCTCTTTATTGCCGTGGTGGCCGACAAACTGGTCAAGGACCATATCCTCGAGACCGAGGCCGGCCGCCTGTACGAGGAGGCCATGGAACTGGCGGCGGACTACGAGGACAGCGCCTCCTACGCCGGTACCCTTTCCGAAGCGATCAAGACGGAGCTGACCCATATCTCCGCCTGCACGGGCGCCGATATCTGGCTTGTTTCCGGAACCGGACATGTGCTCTATGACTCCGAGGAGCTCCACCTGGACGCCGAGATCCCGAATTTCAATCCGGCCGGGGAAAAGGACTATGAGGCGGGGCGGTATCACGGCATGTTCCCGGAGGATATGCTTACGGTCATCGCTCCCGTCAACTCCAATTTCACCACGATCGGGTATGTGATGATGCATTATCCGGTGGCCAGAGTCATCTCCGGCAAGGACCGTTTCATGGGCATTATCTACATGAGCGCGGGATTCCTGTACCTGATGTCTCTGGTGCTTCTTCTCGTGTTCCATTTCTGCGTCTATATCCCGGTGAAAAAGATCACCCGGGCCGCCCGGGAATACGCGAAGGGAAATCTTTCCTACCGCATCGAGAAACTCCGGAGTGAGGACGA
The DNA here is from genome assembly GCA_045642005.1 of Candidatus Avilachnospira sp. Lineage (GTDB taxonomy): Bacteria > Bacillota > Clostridia > Lachnospirales > Lachnospiraceae > Avilachnospira. Next base: position 1,285 of record JAZUHZ010000124.1, on the reverse strand, counting down.
GATGGAGTACCTCGCGGAATCCCTAAACTACATGGCGGAGGAGCAGGAAAACCTTGACAAATACCAGCGCGACTTTGTCTCCAATGTATCCCACGACTTCCGTTCGCCCCTGACCTCCATTAAAGGATATCTCGAGGCCATCATCGACGGCACGATCCCGCCGGAAATGCATGAAAAATACCTGCGCCGCGTGATCGGGGAGACGGAACGGCTGAATAAGCTCACCGAAGAGGTGCTGACGCTATCGAGCCTTGATTCCAAAAATCTCCTGAACCGGGAGGCATTTGACATCAATGAAACCATTCGCGAGGTCTGCGCGGCCAATGAAAATATCTGTGAAAGCAGGAATCTGAGTTTTGAGCTTCTGTTTGAGCAAAACAGCGAGATGGTCTATGCGGACCGGGAGAAGATCAAGAGAGTGCTGTATAACCTGATCGACAACGCGATCAAGTTCTCGAATCCGGATACGGTGATCACGGTCGGGACCGCCGTCCGGATGAAAAAAGTCTATGTTTCCGTAAAAGACCGGGGCGTGGGCATCCCGCGAGAGTCACTCAAGAAAATCTGGGACCGTTTTTACAAGACCGATATCTCGAGGGGCCGTGATAAGAAGGGCACGGGGCTCGGACTTTCCATCGTGAAGGAGATCATCGCCGCCCACGGCGAAAATATTGACGTTGTCTCAACCGAGAAGGTCGGAACCGAGTTTACCTTTACGCTTCCTCTGTACGGTGACGATGAGTAACCGGGCGGCGATGAGGAGCATGACCGCGATCCCGATATATCCGTAGACGGGATAGACGACGCCGATGAGATTGGAAAATCCCGCAAGGCTTCCCGCATAGATAAAGCCGAAAATGAGAAGACGGATCCCGGTTTTGTGCCGGGAATAAGCCTTCACCTTCAGCCGGAAAAACTCCAGAACGGCCACCATGGTGGATACCGCCACGCCGTACATCGCGAGGAACATCAGCACGGCATAGACGCGGGAGGCAAACGGTCCGAGAAGACCCGCCGCTTCCAGCATGGGGATCTCGGCGCGAAGGACCTCCGGATTATTGTTGAGGGCCGCCAGGATCCCGATGGCCACGAGAAGGATCATCGCTGCTCCGAGCATGCTCCCGAGAACCATCGTGCGGATGGGGCGACGCGCCAGAGGTGCCCCTTTGCTTCCCGGGCAACGCGAAAGAGGAGCCCCTTTGCTTCCCAGGCGACGCGACAGAGGCGCCAGGGAAGGAATACTCGAGATGTATTGAGGCACGCGTAGTTAACCGCCGAGAGAAAG
>JAZUHZ010000123.1:0-6050 GCA_045642005.1 Candidatus Avilachnospira sp. | reverse complement strand
CACGCAGTTCATGTGGGGATGTTTCGCGTGTTTTTATTGAAAAAAGCTGCTGTTTCATGTATACTGATACTGTTTATCCTATCATCCGAAAGGAGTTATGATCATGAAAGACGAATCTTGTATTTTCTGTATGATCGCAGGCGGAGACATCCCCTCCAACACAGTGTATGAGGACGAGGATTTCCGCGCGATTCTTGATATTTCACCGGCTTCCAAAGGGCACACCCTGATCCTTCCGAAGGAACACGCGGCAGACATTTTCGAGCTGCCCGATGACGTGTGCCAAAAGGCCCTCCCGCTTGCAAAAAAAATCGCAGAGGCTGTCAGAAAGGTGACCGGTGCCGACGGCGTCAATATTCTCCAGAATAACGGCGAAGCCGCCGGACAGACGGTAAAGCATTTCCACATTCATATCATCCCGCGGTTCTCAGGAGACCATGTCTTCGAGCAGTGGGTACCCGGAACCAGTATTCCGGAGGAGCAGGCCGATCTTTGCGCAAAGATCGCATCCCTCCTCTGAAAGGAGGAAGCCCATGGCTGATCCAGGCAACCCGAAAGTTTTTTTCGCGGACGCTCTTACGGCCTGCGATGCACTGGAAAATGATAAAAGGGCGCTGCTTCTCAACTCTCAGAATTTAAAAGAGACCGGGAAGGCCGTTTCCTCCCTCGAGAAAACAATTGAAAAAGAAAAGACCGACCTTCTGAAAAAGAGAAGAGCCGATATCGAATCAGAATACCAGAAGCAGCTTCAGCAGGCGGAAAATGCGATATCGGCAGCAAAAGCAACGCGGACAAAGACCCGGGAACAGGGAATGAAGGAGCGGATCGAAGCCGAAACAAAAGGTTTAAAGGCAGAGGTCGCGGCGCTTAAGGATGCCAGGTCCCAGACCGTATCCCTTACCTGCCTGCCTTCGTTCTGCAAAACGGATCTTTACTATGCCCTTTTCAGTCCGGTGGGGTTCAAAGAGGTGCTTGCGGCCCTTCTGATTTTTGCCGTGTGCCTTGTTCTTCTGCCGGCGCTCGTCACCGCGGGGGTACAGCACATTGCCGTGAAGATCCTTCTCTTCATCCTGATCGACGCAGGGCTTATCGGTCTCTATATGCTCATTTATCACCGGAGCCTCGGGACCGGCGAACAGGCCGTGATGAAGTGCCGGGAGATCACCTCGCAGATCAAAAACAGCCGCCGCGTCATCAAAAAGATCACCGCACAGATCAAAAAGGACAAGGATGATTCCTATTACAATCTGTCCGGCTGTGATGCGGAGATCACAAAGCTTACGGAGGCCAAAAACGCCATCATTCTCCGGCGGCAGGAAGCGCTGAGCGTATTTGACAACGAGACCGCTTCCGGCCTCAAAGCCGAGATTGACGGCCGCTACGTCGAAAAGCTCGCCCAGGCCAAAGAAGACCTCCGTCAGTATGAACTGGCCCAGAAGGAGCTCACGGAAAAGATCGCCGGAAGCGAGCTTTCCCTGAGCAGCGAATTTACCCAGTATATCGGCAAAGAGAACATGACCCATGAGAAACTGGAGAAAATGCTCCGTCTCGTGGAGAACGAAGCTGCATCAGGCGTTCAGGATGCAGTAATAAAAGTCAACCAGAAGTAAGGAGTTTTATGGAAAAGTTAGTTACAGTAAAGGAGCTCTTTAAGAACACAGCAGAGTTCCTCGGAAAAGAAGTGACCGTGGGCGGATGGGTCCGCTCCGTACGTGATTCAAAGACCTTCGGATTTATTGTTCTGAACGACGGCAGCACCTTTGATACCCTGCAGATCGTTTACCACGATAAGATGGAGAATTTCCAGGAGATCTCAAAGCTCAACGTGGCATCCGCCATCATCGTGACCGGAATTCTGACCGCCACCCCCGAAGCCAAGCAGCCCTTCGAGATCCAGGCAACGGAGGTTTTTGTAGAGGGAGAATCCACCCCGGACTACCCGCTTCAGAAGAAGCGCCATACGCTGGAGTATCTCCGCACTCTGCCGCACTTACGGCCCCGCACCAATACCTTTATGGCCACTTTCCGGGTACGGAGTGTCCTCGCCTATGCCATTCATAAGTTCTTCCAGGAGAAGGGCTTTGTGTATGTTCATACGCCCCTGATCACCTCGAGCGACTGCGAAGGCGCCGGTGAGATGTTCCAGGTGACCACCCTCGACCTTGACCGCATCGCCAAAGCTTCGGAAGCCGAAGTGGACTACGGAAAGGATTTCTTCGGCAAGCCCACCTTCCTGACCGTTTCCGGCCAGCTCAATGTGGAGACCTACGCCATGGCCTTCCGCAACGTATATACCTTCGGACCCACCTTCCGTGCCGAGAATTCCAACACCACCCGCCATGCGGCAGAGTTCTGGATGATCGAGCCCGAGATGGCCTTCGCCGATCTTTCCGATCTCATGGATGTGGAAGAGGAAATGCTTAAATACATCATCCGCTATGTCCTCGAGAACGCACCCGAAGAGATGAACTTCTTCAACTCCTTTGTGGAGAAAGGACTCATCGACCGTCTGAATTCCATCATCAACTCCGATTTCATCCGTCTTCCCTATACCGAAGCCATTGAGATCTTAAAGCAGCACGTTGGTGAGTTCGAGAATAACGACATCTTCTGGGGCATGGATCTGCAGTCGGAACACGAGCGGTTCATTACCGAAAAAGTATACGGAAAACCCGTATTCCTCACCGATTATCCCGCAGAGATCAAGGCGTTCTACATGAAGCAGAATCCCGACGGAAAGACCGTGGCGGCCGTGGACTGCCTGGTTCCCGGTGTCGGAGAGATCATGGGCGGATCCCAGCGTGAAGAGGACTACGATAAGCTCCTCACAAGAATGCAGGAACTTAAGCTCGACCCCGCAGGCTACCAGTTCTATCTGGACCTTCGGAAATACGGCACCGTACGCCATTCCGGCTTCGGTCTCGGATTTGAGAGAGCTCTTATGTATATCACCGGAATGCAGAACATCCGTGACGTTCTGCCCTTCCCGAGAACAACAGGAAACTGCGAACTATGAAATTCATGCATCTATCCGGAGTGCGGCTCGGGCTAAGCTCCGAAAGCGGAAGAAGATGGGGCGAGGAGCGCGTGGAAGAAGTGGCGGAAAGCCTGGAGCGTGCCCTTTTGAAAGCGGATGAGGAAAAAGCGGACCTCGTCCTCATTGCCGGCGGGCTTTTTGCCCACCGCCCGGTGACCGCCGAACTGGAAAACGCAGACCGGATCTTTAAGGCGCATCCCGGGATCATGTTCATCATCGTGGCCGGGGAACCGGACGAGATCCGTCCTTCAAGTCCCGTGCTCTCCTACCGCTGGTCGGAGAATGTCCACTATGTTCTTTCCGGGAGCACCGAAAAAATCTCGCTCCCGCCCCTTTACACGGATATCTTCGCGAGAAGCTGTTCCCCTTCCGCGGTCAGTGCGGAGGACCTGATCGCCGCCGGAGAAAATGACAGCAGTCAGCCTGTAAAGATCGGCCTTCTGTGGGAACCCGGCCTTGAAAAAGCAAGAGATTTCAAATGCTCCGGCTTCTCCTATGTGGCGCTCGGCGGCCGCGGATCCCACCTCGAAGTGGTCCGTGACAAAGCTTCGTATTCCGGCGGACTTGAGCCGCAGGGAATGACCGATCAGGGCGAGCACGGCTTCTATATCGGAGAGATCTCTCCCGTGACCGGCATGCTCACCTCCCTTCGGTTTTTCCCGTCCGCAAGTGCCGCCTATGTTCCCCTTCTCATCCGGGTGAGCACGGAGACTTCTCCCGCGGAGCTTTCCGCGATTCTGGAAAAAGAGATTCTGCGGCGCGGCGCCCAAAACATCTACCGGCTCCGCATTGCCGGGAAGAAGCTTCCCGATACGGTCTTTGATCTCTCGGAGATCCGGTCAAAGTACCGGATTGCGGAATATCTGGACGAAGCCGAGCCCGAATATGATTTCGAAGCGCTTTTCAACGAACACCGCGGCGACATGATCGGGTATTTTATCTCCTCCATCACAAAAAACAGGGACGATCTTCCGGAGATTGACAAAAAAGCCATGTATCTCGGGATCGATGCGCTTCTGAGAACGGAGGGCAATAAGTCATGAAGATTTTAAGTGCCCATATTGACGGATTCGGGAAATTTAAAGAGAGAGACCTTTCGTTTTCCGAGGGCCTCAATATTCTCTACGGACGGAACGAGGCCGGAAAGACCACGCTTCACAACTTCCTCGAAGCCATGCTGTTCGGTCCGGACAGGAAATCGAGAAACTTCGGAAAGTCTGTATATGATGCCATGGAGCCCTGGGACGAGGACGCCCTGTACCGGGGACGGCTCCGCATCCTGCACGAAGGAAAGACCTATGAAATCATCCGGGACTTCCGCAGGGAATGCGAATCCTTTCTGGTGAAGGACGAGGAAACCGGTCTTTATGTGGAGGATCCGGAACGGCTCCTTTCGGAGGCGCTTTCCGGTCTTACGCCGACAGCGCTTAGGAACACGGTCTCCATCGGACAGCTTTCCGCGAAAACCGGCCCCGCACTTTCCAAAGAACTGAAAACCTACATCGAAAATGTGGGGGATACGCAGAACCCGGATCTTTCGGCTGAGGCAGCCCTCCGGTATCTGAAAGAAAAAAAGAGTGCATTGGAAGCCTCCCTCAAGCCCGATGCGGCGAAGAACTATGCCGCCGCGCTGTCTAGGATCAAGAAGATCGAAGCGGAGCTTTCCGACCCGGAAAATGACAACCGCCTTCCCGATTTCCTCCGGGAACAGGAGGAAGTGTCGCAAGACCTCTCGGATGTGGACAGAAACCTTATTGAGGTGGAAAGCTCCCTGTCGGAGAAACAGAAGACGCTTTCCGACAATCATCTCCGGTTCCGTGACGACGTAACCGCCCTCGATGAAAAGGCAGACTCCCTGTACGATGACTGGAATGTTCTCCTGGAGAAGAAAAAAGCTCCCTGGAAAATTGCCGGGATCGTGATCAGCGCCGTGCTGCTTCTTGCCGCAGCCGGCATGTATTTTCTGCTGCCGGGCCGTCTGGCTCCTGTGATCCTCCTGGGTGCCGGAGCTGCCGCACTCCTTCTTCTCATCGTATTTACCGCGATCCGGATCACTTCCGGAAAGCGTTTTCAGGCGGCAAATGACGAATTTATCCGGTTTATGAAAGAGGAAAGCGGCGGAGAGGAGATCACGGACGAAACGGTTTCCGCCCTCAAAGCTCATTTCCATCGGCTCGATGACGTGATCAGCGGCCAGGAACAGGACATCCGGGAAAAGGAACAGCTGGGAGCCCTGAAAGAGGAACTGCTGCAGAAAAACCGGAACACCTCCGAGGCAATCGCCCATCAGCACCGCCTCCGGGCAGGGGTTGAGGAAAAACTCGATGAGGAGAATTCCCTCCGCCGGGAGGCCGCGTTTCTTAAGGATGCCATTGCCGCAAACAACCGCCTCAAAGAGCAGATCGATGCCATGGATATCGCCATGGATACCATCTCGGACCTTCGGGATTCCTTCCGTGACCGGATCGGCACCTACCTGAACGATGAAGCGTCCGCAACACTTGCCGCGCTGACCGGAGGACGCTACCGCGGCCTCGAGATCGGAAACGGCAGCGAGATCTCCCTCAATACGGCAGCGGGCATGATCAGCGCCCGTGACGTATCCGCCGGCACCGTGGATCAGATCTATCTGGCACTAAGGCTTGCCGCCGCGCGCTACATGACCGGCGGAAAAGATTCGCTTCCGCTGATCTTTGACGACAGCTTTACCCTGTATGATGATGACCGGCTCAAAAATGCCGTCCGCTACATCGCCGAAAGCTTTACGGGACAGGTACTGATCTTTACCTGCCAGCGCCGGGAGGCGGAGGCCTGCCGGGAGAACGGAACCGAATACCGGATGATAGAGCTTTGAGCATAAACTGTGTGAAACGAAACAGGCGTGAAACATCAAAGATGTTTCACCCCTGTTTCGTTTCACGCAGTTTATGTTATTGTCTGGTTACTTTACCCAGATGCCGTCTTCATTGACATAGAAGGTATCGATGGTCGTATTTCTGGAAAGGCAGCCGCT
>JAZUHZ010000122.1:0-13358 GCA_045642005.1 Candidatus Avilachnospira sp. | reverse complement strand
CCTCCGGAGGATCTTCCCGTTCTTTGTCTTCTGCCGGTTTCCCTCTCTGTCCTCCAGAAACTGAAGAAATCTCTCCTCACCGGTATTCTCCTCCTTTTTCGGTTCTTCGCGATCCGGACTGCTCTCCTGATCAAATACGGGAAGCTTTTTCGTTTCTTCTGCCCGGCTGTACTCTCCGGTCACGGTGTTTCCCTCCGGATAGATCACCACGGCTTTCGTGACCTCCTCTTTCTGCCGGTTCTTTCCCAAGACCCGTAAGAGATCATGCATCCTGCAATCTCCGCCGAGGATCGTCCGCAGCATCCCGCCGGAAAGCCGCACGGCCTCCTCATTTTCCGTATCACTGTGTAGAAAAATGAATTTTCCGAGTTCCTGGATGCTTTCCGAAAAACGTTCTCCTCTGTTTGCGGAAGGGACAAAAAACAGCCTTTCGCTGTCAAGAAAAATATACTCCGGTTCAAGGAGCAGATTGCTGTCACACAGCATATGGTCCTCCAGATACCGGACCGTTTCGTCAAGCCGCAGGATCAGCGAGATGATCTCCAAAGCACTTAAACTTCTTTTTTCGCAGTTTTCCCTGAGGCTCGTCATTCCTGAAATATCGTATCGGAAGGAGCCGTCACACAGGAACCTGTCCGTCAGAGGTTTTAAGAGCGACGGATGGTCAAGATTCAGGATCATGCGCTCCTCAAAGCGGTCCTCTGTTCCGGTGCGTTCGATCACAAGACTCCGCCCGTTATGGCTGTCAATGACTGATATTTTCTTCATTCTTCTCCTCCGGTTCGAAAATTTCCTGCAGGGTGAGCATCCGCATCAGTTTTTCCGGTTTTATGTGACGGTTTCTGATCTCATACCGGAAATCCTTTCCTGTCACGGAACCGCCCTCCCCCGGATCCACCTTCATGACCGGTCGTGTGCCGCTCAAAACATTTCCGAGCTTCTTTTCATTCAGAAGAAGCTGTTCATCAAAGGATGGTCCCGCCTCCCGGTGCGAAGACATCTCGACCGTTTCCAGAAGGACGCTTCCGGAAAGCGCCTTGTCATGAAGAGAAAAGCACACGAGGATCATCGACCCGATTGCAAAAAGTACAATAGACAGAATGAAGGCCGCCTCTACGGTAATGCTGCCCCGGTTTCTACAATTCATAAGCGTATATTTTTTGCCGCCATCCAGATCAGGGAAGGCGGAATGAAAGCTAAATACGGAAGCGGCTTCCGGTTTCCGGAAAGGATTCTTCCAAAGGCAAAAAGCGCACAAAACACCCAGGAAACCCCGACGAGTTCTGCCATTTCCCGAAAGGAAAGGACTCCCGACAGAGAAAGAAAGAACAGGGCATCCCCCATTCCGAGCCTTCCTCGCGAAAGCCGGGAAACCGCTGTCAGCAAAAGACCCGGGACGGCGGAAAGAAGGACCGCTTCGAGGCTCCGTCCCATTGCCCGCGCAAAAATCAGCGAGAAAACCAGGGAGACCGGAAACCAGAAAGGGCGGATCCCACGGTTTTTTACGTCCATCACCGCGAAAGGAAGTGACAGGATCATGGCGCAGAGAATCTGCGGGTGCAATAGGAACACGGGGTAAGCCCCCTTTCTTCTGCTTCTCTTCTGGTGACTGCCTCTGCGTACGAACGGAGAGACGAACACGCTGTCGTGGCATGATAGGAATCTCCGCTCTCAAAAATATAAACAGCGCCCTGAGATCCCGGGTGACACGACGGACAGGGATGATAGCGCCCGCCGGATGCGTTCCGGAGGTTCTCCACGCCGGAGGCCTCCACCGCGATCACCTTGTTCGAGATATAATGGCAGGAAGGATCGAGATGATATCTTCCGCTTTTTGCCGCGTTTCTGGCCACATAGACTGTCTCATCTTCCGGAATCTCCGCCGGTGTCTCCCCGGCCCATTCCCGTCCGGCGCCTCCACGGCGGCCGACCCAGGCCCTTCTTCTGGCGACCATCGTGTACTGGCCTCCCTTCACCGGCAGGATCGCAGAAAACGGAAGGTTTAGCTCTCCGGTCCGGACAACCTGCACGATTTCCTCTTCTCCGTTTTCCTCTCCGGTAAGTTCCTCCTGAAGATATCCTGCCGAGCTCCCAAGCTCCGCGGCATATTCCGCCTCCTCCTGAAGAAGGAGCTGTTCCTGGAGAACCCGGATGGGCGTCATCAGAATGCACATACTGATGATAAAAATCGGAAGCGCAAAAGCCGCCTCCACTGTCATACTTGCGGGAAGGGCAGAGCATGTCCTGCGAAACTTTCTGTAAAAAAACTCTTTGCGGAGCAACCGTACTGTCCGGAACAATGGATCAAACGATGCCAGAATCAGAATTATGATGATAGAAAAAAGCAGAAAAAGCTCATATTCAATTGTCATTTCATCGCAGGACATGCTCTGCCTTCCCCGCTCAGTAGGAATAATAGGACGATACCGTTACCGGATAGGAATCCGAAAGGGCTCCCGGTGTCAGGATCATGCTGAAAAGATGCCGGGAAAATGCCGAAGCGCTGATACTGAGGGACGTATACAGCCTTTCCGCAAGAAAATCCGGCTGGCCTTTTCTCAGATTCATCTGAATACAGTCCAAAGCCCGCAGGGAAGTTTCCGACCCTCCGTGCTGAAAAAGGAACAGCCGCAGAACTCCCTCATAGTCTTCTCCCGCGTTTCCGGTTCCCGGCGTTTTTACGGTGCCTCGGAAATCGGATAAGAGACCCCCGAGGGACAGACGGAAACTTTCCCGGTCATGCATGACAGGAACCTTCCCTCCCGAAAGAAGATCTCTCCCGTCAAGGACCGCCTGCCCAAACGCCCAGATTCCGAGGATAAAAAACATTGTGACTTCCGCAAGCGGTGTCACACTTGCCACACCGGTGACTGCCGCGGCAAGCGCCCGGGCCTCCGCCTTCTTTTCGCTGTCGGAAAGAAGATACAGAAGATTCAGACCGGATCGCACCGTAAGCAGTTCCGCGAGAAGCGCTTTCAGGTTTTCCGCATCACTCTCTTTTCCGCAGAGAATATATTCTGTCTCCAGTGTATCCGGATTTTTAGAAAAATCATTCATGACCCTGAGATCGTATTCCGTTACGAAAAGAAGATCCGCCGGGTTTTTCATACCGGTTCTTCCGGAAGCCGTGTATTTTTCCGAAGGCCTATCCTCCAAAGGAAGCGGGGACTCCGACACGATGACCCCGTCCGGTAATAAAAGCGGTAAGAGATCTCCCTTAAGAAGCGCTGCCGCGTTTTCCAGCTGCGCCTTCTTTTCGGCATCCGGCTTTCTTTCCGAAAGATCCAGGCGGATCGGACAGTACTCCGAAAAAGCATCGCGGACCGGCTCCCATACCTCTTCCTCGTCGATGGAGGTTTCTCCATATATGGGCTCCGGGGGGCCGCCTTCGGTAAGCGGCGGATCGTAGCCGATGATGACCTCTTCCGGCACAAAACCGTCGATAAACGCTTCGGCTTCTTCTGCCAGTTCCTCCGTTTCCCGGACCACCCGGCGGTTTTCCGAAACTTCAGAAGGGATTGCAAGGATTCCTTCGCTTCTTTCGCCGTCTTCGGAAAGATAGGAATCATAACAGGAAATATCACTCTGAAGGCTCCGGCAGGCATCTTCCGAAAGGTTTCCGCTCCTCTTCTCCTCTTCCAGGTTCTCCCGGCTTTCCAAAAGGGATTCCCTGAGTTTTTGCGCAGTTTCCCTGTATGTTTCACAAAGGGAGGTAAGACTGTCATATACTTCATAGAGAGCGTCTGCTTCCTCCCCGACGCTTCCGGCATCTCTTCCGTCCACCGCCCTCTCCATCCGGGCGGCAGCGGTCTCTTCGTTCTTCAGTTCCCTCCCGATTTCCGAGACGATATCCTCCAGTTCCCCGCAAAGCTCTGCGCAGTCAGAAAATTCCGAAGTAATACCCTGCACCGACTTTCCTTCCGTAAAAGCCTTTATGGATTCCTGAACGGACAGAAGGTCCGGGACTTCTGCCGCAATGCCGTATTTCATATAGTCCACGACCTCTTTTTCAAAGACCTCTCCTCCGTCATCCGGGAGAAGCGTACAGTCCAGAACAGATACACCGTCCTTCCGACCGGAGAGACAGTACCAGTTTTTTGTAGTCCCTCCGGATAGATACGGGTGAAAAAAACCGAAATATTCCGAACAGATTTCCTCCTCACTGTACATTTCAAGCCCCAGAAGCCGGTAACGGTCCCAGAGTTCCCGGTGATACTGGGAAAACAGCGAGTCTATTGCGGAATCGGCAGCAATCGTCAGATAGGCCCTCGTGGCCTCGGTCCTCACAGACTCTACGGCAGACAGTACGAGGGCGGCGCAGAGGACCGTGATCAGGGCAAAAAATACGCTCAGTTCTCCCTTAAGGAACCGCATTATAGACTTCCCCTGAAAGGGAATTGATCCTTGCAAAGATATTATTCAGAAGTTCCGAAATACTTCTCCGGAAAACCACCACAAGGCCGATCAGTACCACGATGATCAGCACCATCTCAATGGTTCCCATGCCTTTCTGATTTCCGAAAACTTTACTCATCCAGCCGCTTTTCTTCATTTTAAATTTCTCCTTACATCATTTTCATAACAGCCGGCACCAGGACAATGATCAGTACCGTGATCAGTGACATCATCAGAGGAAGCATCAGTTTGGTGCCTGCCTCCTCCCCGAGGCGCCGGGCTGTATTCTTTCTCTGTTCAAAAGCCTCTTCCATTTCCAGTTCCAGGGCCGATAACAAAGCACTGTCCCCTGTTTTTCTGTTCTGATCAAGAAGAGAACTGAGCCTGAGATAACACTTTAACCCGCATCTTCTTCCGAAATCCATATATGCTTTGGATTCCGGGACTCCGTTTTTCAGTTCATTGTCGGTAAAAAGGATTTCCTGATATACCGCGTGCGTCTCCCCTTCCTGCCCTTCCGAAAGCTTTGACCAGGCATTCCGGATCGTCAGTCCCGCCCCGATATACACGATCAGTTTGGAAACGACTTCCGAATAGTCGATGGCCAGTTCGGTCTCCCGCTTCTTTTTCCGTTCCCGTTCCTCCTCTTTCGGTTTCAGAGACAGAAGGCCTGCCGATAGAACTCCCAGGAAAAAAAGAAGCAACGGCGCCGGATTTTTTCCGACCGCATAGGTCACCTTTTTTCCGTTCACCTCGGAAGGGAGGAGCACTTTTCCCTCCTCCGGGCTTGTCTGATCACTTTCCAGAAGAAGCTTTCCCAGGCGGTCATGATCACTGAGAACCTCCTCTTCTGCCGGGCAGACCTTCACGGGAATATAGTATTCCCTTCGGAAATCTCCCGCTGTGAGGACCACCAGGATCTCGAGGGAAATTTCCTCCGTAATTGTTTCATTTCTGACTTCCCCCTCCTCCGTGATCACACTCCGGTCGGAAGGGGAAAAGGAACAGTGTAAGCCGGGCAGTTCCGCAAAAGAAGCAGGAAACTGAAGGGATTTTTTTACTGTGAGAAGGCTTTCGTTTTCACCGCGGAGGATCTCCGGAATCCGATTCATGGCAGAAAGGAACATCGCTTCCGCCTCGGTTTCCGTAAAGGCACGCGGGGAGATTCCGACCGATATCTTTTCTCTGATCTCTCCGTAAGAGGCTGTGATCTCAATTTCCTTTCCGGTCTCTCCGGCCTCCGGACGGTTTACATAAGTATTCCCGCCGGCATCGGTATAGAGGGTCCGTTCTCCCGTCACAGAAGCGCAGACCGAGAGAAAAAGGCCTGCCAGAAGACAGAGAACCTGCTCTTTTGTGATCCGAAATCCATTCTTTTTTTTCATACCCTGATATCCAGTATCTTCTGTGACAGCATATAGGCGCCGAAAAGGATCAGAAGGCAGACGGTCATCACGATTCTCCCGGTCAGCGTGGTATACATCATGTCAAGAAACCCGGGATTTGTCATGTCGAGGTAAAGGATCAGAAAGAATGGCACCGCATACATGATCTTCTGTTCAAATCTTCTGTCGGCCGTAATATTCTGTATTTCTTCACTGACCGCCATTTTTTCCCGGATCACGGAAGAGGTCCTGTCGATGATCTCACTGAGGCTTCCGCCGGTCCTTGCGGCAATGGCAAAAACTTCGGCAAATCCCCGGATATCCGTCTGTCCCGACCTTTTCCCGAAATCCATCAATAGTGCCGCCACCGGCTGATTCATCCGGATGCCGTTATAAATGATCCGGAATTCGTTTGTTATTTCCGACTCCTCCCCGTATAGCTTAAGAAGCTGTGACAGGGTACTCAGAAAGGCATTTTCCACGGAAAAGCCCGCGGCAATATAGCCGCTCAGGATTCCGATGGCCTCTCTGAACTGGCTCCCGAGTCTTTTTTTTCTTTCTTCCATAAGTTTCTTTTTCATAAGAACAGGGAGGAGCAGTGCCGCGAGGGGTCCCGCGGTCAGAAATAACAGCATACTCCGATAAAAGACCCTGGCGATCAATGCGCTGAACATAAGCCCCATAGCTCCGTACAAAAGCCGGTCTTTTCCCGTAAGAGAATACGTTCCGTAATCCGTAAGGTCAGTTTCCGGCCGGGAGCCGGATGCCTGCCTTAATGAGTTTTCTGCGGTTTTCCAGTTCACCCGTTTTAATAAACTCTCTCTTTTCAATATCATATCGGTAAATTGCCTCGAGAATGATCTCTCCGTTTCGGATTCCACGGACTTCGCTGATCTCGGAAATCCGTCTTTTTCCGTCGGACATTCTTTCCAGGTGGATCATGATTTCAATGGCGGAAGCTATCTGCTGCCGGATTGCCGCAAGCGGGATATCCATGGCCTCCAGCACCATTCCCTCCAGTCTCCCGAGCATATCTTTCGCGGAATTGGCATGGCCGGTGGACAGGGAGCCGTCATGTCCGGTGTCAAACGCCGCCAGCATGTCAGCCGCCGAGCGGTCGCGTACTTCGCCGACGATAATCCGGTCCGGCCGCATACGGAGAGAGGTTTTAATGAGCATGCTCATACTGATTTCTCCCCGGCCGTCCGAATTCCGGTCTCTTGTCTCCAGCCGGACCAGATTCGGCAGATGCGTGATCTGGAGTTCCGCAGAATCCTCGATGGTGATGACCCGTTCCGAAGAAGGAATATACCGGGACAGTGCATTGAGAAGCGTTGTCTTTCCGGAACTCGTCCCGCCTGAAACAAATATGTTGTACCGGGCCCGGACAAGATGCATGAGGAATCCGGCAGCCTCCTCCGTCACACTGCCGAACCGGATCAGTTTCTCCATGGTGATCGGCTCCGGAAATTTCCGGATCGTCATCGCGGGGCCGTCGATTGATACCGGCGGCAGACAGATATTCACCCGGGAGCCGTCCTGAAGTCTTGCATCAACAATCGGCGATGACGTATTGACACGCCGGTTGACGCGGCTCACGATCTGCTGGATAATGTTCTCCAACCGCTCTTCGCTTTCAAACTTTCCCTCCCATTGCCGGATTTTTCCCGCCTTCTCAATAAAAATATGGTCCGGTCCGTTGATCATGATCTCGGTCACAGAATCGTCATCCAGAAGTTCCTGCAGGATATCCAGCTTCCGGAATGAATTGAAAAGCCGTTCCCGGAGCCTCAGTTTCTCTGAAAGCGCAATATACATTCCCCGGCTGTTCTCCTCAAGAAGACCGTCGATGATCTGATAAAGCTGTTCCTTCGACACATCTCCCATGGTACCGATTGCCGCCATGACTTTCTCCCGGAGAAGAGTCTCCAGGGCGGCGTCCCGGTCAGCACTCATCGTCACAGACCTCCCGGAGGCAAAGGTCTCCCATCACGCCAAAAAGAAGACTGTCTATATATTCCGCACCGTAAAAGGTTCTCTTTTCGCCCGTCTCTTTCTCCGGCAGCTTCAGTTTCCGGATTTTTGCCGCAAGCTTATCTCTGCCCGACTGGTTCAGATAATCATCAAAATCTTTGATCCTGCCGCAGCATTCCTGACTCTCCTCAATCGGAACATAAATCCGTTCACAGAGGTCCATGATGTCGGATGAAACCCTGAGGGAACCGGGAAGATCCGCAAGAATGATATCATACAGTGTTTCCGCAAAGATCGTCTGAATCAGCCTCTGACATTCCTCTCCCGTAACGGCGCTGTAATCGTCCGCAAAACGGATCGGCGGAATATAGTCAAAACCGGCGATGGAATAAATCATGGACATGATTCGCTGACCTGACAGGGTCCCCTGTTTCAGGTAGTAGATCATATTGGAAAGTCCCCTGTCATACCGTTCCCCCGTAATCGAGGAAATTCCCGAAAACTCTTCAAAATTGATATACAGTACTTTATGCCGTTTCCTGAGTTCCGCCGCAAGACATAAGGCAAAAGAGGTTTTCTGCGGACACTCTCCCGGGGAGTATACCCCGAGGACAGAAACCGGCCGGCCGGTAAAGGAGAGGCCCCGGGCGAATCTCAGGTCCCCAAGATTCTCCATAATCTCTCTGGTGATTGCCTCCGCGCTCTGATACCGGTAAATGGCATTTTTCTCTCCGGCTTCCGACTCATTGTCACAGAGCGGAATGGTTTTTGTCCCGCTGCCGGGAAGATCCGCCGCGTCATAGAAATCCCTGTCACAAAGCACCACCGGGATCTCATGATCTTTCCGGTAGGCCTCAAAGGATCTCAACTCCGTAAACGGAACGGCTGTAAATACAATATGACTGTTATTGTTCACAAAAGCACAGAATCTTTCACAGAAAAGCTTTTCACAGGAAACCACTGCCATGATCCTCTCCATTTCGGACTCCTCCTTTCTTTGCCCCCATCATACCAACCCCGTTCCCCCATGGGCAATAACTTACCCCCGGGAAAAGGAGGCGGCATAGCGTATAAACAGCACATAGTCCCGATATTACACCTGAAAAGACCCGTTCTATCCCAAAAAAGGGGGAATAAAAACGCGATATCCCGATTTTTACCCCGCTCCCGGAGCGCTCTTTTCTTGTACTTAAATAAATACAAAAAAATCAGGACTCTGCCTCATGATTTCCTTGACATTCCCCGGGTTTTGCTGTATCATACAGCATGTTCGTTACGAGAGCGCCTTTAGCTCAGCTGGTAGAGCACCTGACTCTTAATCAGGGTGTCGAGGGTTCGAGTCCCTCAAGGCGCATGAAAAGCTTCGGTTTTGCGGATTCCGCAGGGTCGGAGTTTTTTTTTAAGCAAAAAGTCAGATAGTCCCTGTTGCAAAATTGCACGTTTAATAGTAAAATTACAAGGAATAAAGGTTTTTCGGAGGCTGTAATGGCAAATATCAACGGCCAGGGACTTATGGAACTGGCAGACCTCATATCAAGACGTGAATATAACTGGGGAATGGCGCGTGCGAGAGCTTACGAAGAAGAACTCGTTAAAGCTTATGCCGAGGAGAACAATATCGAATATTCCACCCTTGCGGATACAATAGAAGCCCTCTATGAGAAGCGGGTGATCGGGGAAAAGCAGAGAGAGAATCTCCATAATATCCGGATCATCGGAAACAAGGCCGTCCATGAGGAGGATAATGATCCTCAGGATGCCAAGAATGCCTATTATCTTCTCAAAGAAGAGATCCAGGCCTATTCTCAGAGAGACGTTTACGAACCCGAACGCACACCGGTCATGATCCGCAGGCCCGGCACGGATGAGGACGATGATGAGAACAGGGAAGCCGGATATGCAGCCGGTTCCGATGATGAAACGGGAGGTATCGACATGAGCTACACATCCAGCAGAAGATCAGGCGGCAGTCAGCACCAGAGAACTTCCTCCTCTTCCGGTCGGCAGGGAACTGTCAGAAAGAAGAAGAAAAAGAAGAGTCAGGGAATCGATCTCTATACCATCCTGAAAATTCTGATCCCGGTACTCATCGTAGTACTCCTGATCATCCTTCTCCGGAGCATCTTCCACGGTTCAAAAGAGGAAGAGGAGACCGAGCCGGTATCGGTAGAAACCGAAGTTTCCACAGATGAAACCGAGACGGAAGCTCCCGAAACCACCGCGGTTCCCGAAACGGAAGCTCCGGAAACAGAAGCTCCCGCCACCTACAGAATCAGCGGAGAAGGCGTCAACATCCGGTATGCCGACAATCCCGGACAGGTCTATGTCCAGTTTGATAAAGGCCGGGAGATCGGTACCGTAGAAGAATTCACCTGCGACAATCCCGAATATGCCGAAGGATTCGCAAAATTCTCTTATGACGGAAAAGAACTGATCGTAAGCAAGCGGTTCATCGAGAAGGTTGAATAGAAAGGATAAAAAAACGTGAAACACCGAAAGGCGTTTCACGTTTTTTTGCATAACCCGCGTGAAACATCTCCGACGTTTCACGCGGGTTATGTTTTGGGACGTTTCACGCGGGTTATGTTTTGGGACGTTTCATGCGGGTTATGTTTTGGGACGTTTCATGCGGGTTATGTTTTGGGATGTTTCACGATTTTTCTGACGTTACAGAAGGAACGCCTCCAGAAGGAATACTGTCACGCAGGCGGCTACGGCCACGGTGATCAGGGATTTTCCCCGCCAGGAAAGAACGATGGCGACAAGCAGGGCCGCCGCCGCGGAAAAAACGCTCCCCGTAGCAGAAAGAATCGCGGGAACCGTCATCGCCGTAAGCACGGTATACGGAATATAATGCAGAAATGAATTGATAAAGCGGTTTTTGATCTTCTTTCTGACCAGAACAAACGGAATGACCCGGACCAGGTAGGTAACTCCCGCCATCACGATAAGATAGGGGAAAAACTCCGAATACTTCATTTCAGACCTCCTCTTCCTTCGGGAATAAAAGCGCAGCCATCACCGATGCCAGGACCGCACTCAGAATAATTGCAAAACCGCTGGAGATCTTTGCGGAAAGAGAAGTATACGCGATCAGCGAACTGACTGCCGCCGCAGCTGCCACAGAACAAAGTACCTTCCTGTCTTCTTTGGCCACCGGGACAACAATGGCGACGAACATACCGTATAAAGCAACCCCCAGAGCATTGGAAACCAGCGCCGGCAGGACATTTCCGAGAAGAGCTCCGAAGAGCGTTCCTAATGTCCAGCCAAGAAACGGAAGGACCGTGAGACCGGCAAAATACACCGGCGTTACTTCTGTCGGTGAGGCAGCCGACACACCGAAAATCTCATCCGTAATGGCAAACCCCAGGATCCACCGGAGTTTTCCGCGAAACGAGGGAGCTACTTTCTGGGAAAGAGAAATTGCCATGAGAGAATACCGCAGATTGATCACGAACTGTGTCAGCGCCATTTCGATAAGCGTCCCCCCGGTCACCATGACCGTGAGGCCCGCAAACTGACCGGCACTTGTCAGATTCGTCATGGAGATGAGAAGCGCCATGAGGAAGGTGCATCCGTTTTTCACCGCCATAAAGCCGAAGGCAAAAGAAACCGACACATAGCCGAGTCCGATCGGCAGCCCGTCCCGGAGTCCTTTTAAAAATAAAGATTTCTTCTCTGACATATCAAATCGTTCCGATTTCCTTCAGGGCAAGTTCCCTGAAACTCTCCATCGCTTTTGTAAAATACCGTTCGGGTTTCCAGATCAGGCACAACTGCCGTACGCTGTGCTGGGGATCCAGCCGATAGCAGCGGACCGCGGGGTTTCCGGAAACTCTTGCCAGCAGAATGGAACTTACAAACGCAGCGCCCATTCCCTGGCAGCATACATGATAGGCCGTCATCTGCTGAGCAGCCTCAAAAACCTTCTTCGGTTCAAAGCCGGCTTCCTGAAACATTCTTGCCGCATGCTTCTGAGTATCATTTTTCCGGGTGAGGAGCACAAAAGGAACCTCCCTGAAAAGGGAAAGCGGCACCGGCGGAATATCCTCCGGCGGTTCCCCGTCCGTAAGCCGTTCAGGCGGTATCACATACTGAGAAAGCCGCGCATTGATCTCAAAAGCCGCCGGTACCGTCAGGATCAGGTGCTCGTCCGCGAGTTTCACGGTTTCAAAGAACCCGTGATACGGCAGCGAATAATCAATCACCATATCTACCGTACCGTCAGAAAGCATCTCTTCCAGCGCCGGCGTCGTTCCCTCCAGAAGTTCCGTTACCACCTGGGGATATTTTTCCTGATAAACCTGCAGAAGCTTCGGGGCAATCAGGGAAGAAACCAGATTGGTCCCTCCGAGACGCAGGTTCCCGGTTTTCAGATTGCCGTAATCATTGACATATTCCTGGAAGTTTTTTTCGATATTCCGGATGGCCAGCATGCTCTCGACATACTTTTCGCCGAATTCCGTCAACCGCAAAGGTTTCGTACTTCTGTCAAAAACCGGATATCCGAGTCTCTCCTCGATCCGTTTTACGGATGCGCTGAGGGACGGCTGGCTGATAAAAAGATTGGCAGCCGCTTTGGAAAAACTGCCTTCTTTATACACTTCATAAATGTATTCCATTCCCTCGAACATGCTGATCCCCGTTCCTTATGAATGTATAAACATGGCATCGCCAAAGGAAAAGAAACGGTACCGTTCCTTGACCGCCTCCTCATACGCCGAAAGAATATTCTCCCGGCCGCAGAGTGCCGAAACCAGCATGATGAGGGTCGACTGGGGCAGATGGAAATTGGTGATCAGATTGCCCACGAGCTTCCATTGATACCCGGGATAGATGAAAATCCCCGTATCCGAGGAGCCGGCCGCAAGAAGATATTTCGGAATATAATTGCCATTATGATCGGATAATATGTCCAATCCATTAATTGTTTCTTTTATAAGCGAATTATCTTCACATTTTTCTTCATATTCGGGATTGAGAACCGCTGCTGATTCCAGCGTTCTCACAGAAGTGGTTCCGGTCGCAACGACTTTTTTTCCGGCCCGGAGCGTCCGGTTGACAATTTCTTCTGCTTCCTTTGTGACAATGTAACGCTCCGTATGCATATGATGCTCTTCAATCGTTGAAACCTTGACCGGGCGGAAGGTACCGAGCCCGACGTGAAGGGTGACTCTGGCGATGGTTACCCCTTTCTTCTCAATCTCCTGAAGCAGTTCCTCTGTAAAATGCAGTCCGGCCGTCGGGGCCGCCGCGCTCCCCTCATGCTTTGCGTAAACCGTCTGATAGCGGTTTTTATCCTGAAGCTTGTGGGTGATATACGGGGGAAGCGGCATCTCTCCAAGGCGGTCCAGCACCTCTTCGAAGATTCCTTCATAGGTAAAATGTACAAGGCGGTTTCCGTCCTCGATCTCTTCGCAGATTTCCGCACGGAGGGATCCGTCTCCAAACGTTACCTTTGCCCCGGGTTTCAGCTTTTTCCCCGGTTTTACAAGACACTCCCAGAGATCGCCGTCCCGGCGTTCCAGGAGAAACACCTCCACATGAGCTCCGGTCTCCTCCTTGAAACCGAGAAGCCTTGCGGGAATAACCTTGGTATCA
>JAZUHZ010000121.1:0-7120 GCA_045642005.1 Candidatus Avilachnospira sp. | reverse complement strand
TCCATCGAATCAGAAGCGGCTATGGTAGCCAAAGTAAAAGGCTATAAAGCAGGCTTTGTTGTAAGCGCCTCTAACCTTACCCCGGAGAATACCCTTTCCGATGTGCTCGCTTTAAAGGAAAAAAACGGGTTCTCCACGATTGCGATCACAGATGACGCCACCCCGAACGGAAAGCTTCTCGGTGTTGTGACAAGCCGTGACTACCGGGTTTCGAGAATGAGTCCCGACCTTCCGGTGAAAGAGTTTATGACGCCTTTTGAAAAGCTCGTGACGGCACCCGCCGCAACAACGCTGAAGGAGGCCAATGATATCATCTGGGATAACAAGCTCAATTCCCTTCCGATCATTGATGAAAATAATCACCTTCTTTACTTTGTGTTCCGGAAGGACTATGCGGAGCATAAAGAGTATCCCTTAAGCCTTCAGGGAGAGGACAAGCGGTATATCGTTGGTGCCGGTATCAATTCCCGCGATTACAAAGAGAGAATTCCGGCCCTTCTTGCCGCCGGTGTGGGTGTGCTCTGCATCGACTCTTCCGAAGGATATTCCGTATGGCAGAAGCGCGTGATCGAGTGGGTCCGCGACACCTACGGCAATAAAGTAAAGATCGGCGCCGGCAATGTTGTGGACCGTGACGGTTTCCGCTTCCTTGCGGAATGCGGTGCGGATTTTGTAAAAGTCGGTATCGGCGGCGGCTCCATCTGCATTACCAGAGAGACAAAGGGCATCGGCCGCGGACAGGCTTCCGCCCTGATCGATGTGGCCGCGGAAAGAGACCGGTATTTTGAAGAAACCGGTATTTATCTTCCCGTATGCTCCGACGGCGGCATTGTACATGACTATCATATGACCCTGGCCCTTGCCATGGGAGCGGATTTCCTGATGCTCGGCCGTTACTTTGCCGGATTTGATGAGAGCCCGACTGCCAAGCACATGATCAACGGACAGTATTTCAAGGAGTACTGGGGAGAAGGTTCCAACCGGGCCAGAAACTGGCAGCGGTATGATCTCGGCGGAAAGACGGGTCTCATGTTTGAAGAGGGGGTAGACTCTTATGTCGCTTATGCAGGCTCTCTGCATGACAATGTAAACAAGTCACTCTACAAAGTGAAATCCACCATGTGTAATGTCGGGGTGACGGATATTCCTTCCCTTCAGAAGAACGCCAAACTCACGGTTGTCTCCGCAACAAGTATTGTGGAAGGCGGATATCATGATGTCACCTTACGGACTCCCGAAGGAAGAAAATAATGCTCAATAAAGAAAAGATCCGTCTGATGTGCGAACTGGCGGGCTATGAGAAGAAAAAAGGCAGTGAGGAGATGAAAGTCCTCGAATACTACAAATTTGACTATCTGATGAGAAACAGTGCGTTTTCCTTCATCCGGTTTACCTTCTGCTTTCTCCTTTGTCTGTTTCTTTACGTCTTTTTCAATACGACGGATCTTTTTTACAATATCAATCTGAGCGGTATCAGCGGGACCGTGGGGCGGCTGGTGCTCATCTATATCATAGGGCTGGCGCTCTATCTGGGTATTACGTGGATCGTTTACGGAATCCGGTATGACCGGGCAGGAGAGGATATTGACGGATTTGTCAAAGGACTGAAAAAACTCGACAGAAGATTTAACGGGAGAGGAAGAAAGGCATGATTTCACTGCGTGACAATCTCAGAAGGCTGTATGCGGAATACGGGGAGTATATGCGTCCTGTGTTCCGGTTTCTTCTGGCCTTTTTCTTTCTCGTGGTCTTTAAGAATACCATGTGCTATAACGAGACCTTTGCGAAGCCTCCGGTGCTTCTCGGACTGTCTGTTTTGTGCGCATTTCTGAATACCGGCTGCGTGAGTTTTGTGGTTTTTATTTACTGCCTGGCCAATATGTATTCGGTTTCCTACGCGGCCTTTCTGTTTGCTTTGGTCTTTTTTCTTCTGATCCTGATGCTATATTTCGGGATGAGGCCGGGAAAAGGACTGATCCTGAGCCTTGTGCCGGTCGGTTTCCTTCTGCATGTTCCGTATTTATGTCCTGTGATCTTAGGGCTTCTCGCCGGCGTATCCTCAATCATTCCCTGTACGCTTGGCGTCCTTAGCTGGTTTATGATCCGCTTTTTCTCTGAAAATGCCGAAACGCTCACCCGGACCTCGGATATTGAACAGATCGCAAAAGAATTTCTTGCCTTTCTTGAAAACTTCCTCGGCAATAAAGAGCTCTATGTTGTGGTTGCGGCTTTTGTTGCCTGCATCCTGATCACCTGGATTCTCTCCCGCCTTTCCATCGACCATGCCTGGACAATTGCCGTCATTACAGGAGTTCTTATTACAGGTGCCGTGCTATTTGCCGGGAATCACTGGTTCGGCATGGAACCGGATATAACGGAAGCCGTGATCGGTCTTCTTACGGCCCTTCTCGGAGGTCTTCTCTACGAGTTTCTGTTCTTCCGGCTTGATTATAAAGCTTCCGAACATCTCCAGTTTGAAGATGATGAGTATTATTATTATGTCAAAGCAGTTCCGAAAGCCGGGGACAGTACTGTCTCTGACAGAAGAGAGTAATCTATGAATGTTGTTTTCAGCGGGATAAAAAGCAAACTTTCGCTTCTGCCTGAATTTACGTTAGGAAATCTGTTGGAAGTAGCGATCATTTCCTTTCTGGTCTACAGGATTCTCCTGTTCCTGAAAAACTCCCACGCCTTTACCGTTCTGAAAGGCGTGCTTGTAGTCCTTGTCTTTACCGCATTCGCATACTTCTGTCATCTGCACAATATCCTTTGGATCATTGAAAAGGTATCCGCGACTGCGGTGATCGCTCTGGTGGTCATCTTCCAGCCTGAACTTCGGAAAGCCATGGAAAACCTCGGAAAACAGAAATTCGTATCCCGGTTTGTCAATCTTTCCGAATCAGACCACGACAGACGTTTTTCGGAGAAAACCCTGAATGAACTCGCAAAAGGGGTTTTTGACATGGCCAAGGTGAAAACCGGGGCCCTGATCGTTATCAAGCAGCAGGAGGAACTGGACAGTTATATCGAAAGCGGAATTATGGTCGACGGCATCGTCACCAGTGCGCTTCTTGTCAATACGTTCGAAAAGAACACGCCGCTCCATGACGGCGCCGCCATCATTATCGGCAACCGGATAGCCGCCGCTACCTGTTATCTTCCTCTTTCTCAAAACGAGGAGATCAGTAAGGATCTTGGTACAAGGCACCGGGCCGCCATCGGCATGAGCGAAGCAACCGATGCCCTGATCATCGTAGTCTCCGAGGAAACCGGCCACGTCTCCATCGCAAAAGAGGGGGAACTGAAACGGATTTCCGGGATTGAGGATTTTAAATCCGCTCTCCATGGCCTTGTCGCAGCGGGCGAAAAAGAAAAGAAAAAGCCGCACCGGAATAAAAAAGAGGAGGAGAAGAAATGACGAAACTCAGAACATGGCTTCTTCACAATACGGTCCTCAAATTTGTTTCCGTGCTTTTTGCACTGATCATCTGGCTTTTAGTGGCGGATAATTCCAATCCGGAGATCTATGATACCGTAAATGCGGACCTCCTTTCCAAGAACGCCTATTCCTTCCTGTCCTCGGATCAGGTTTATACGCTGTCCGCAGAGAAAGTAGAAATCAGCTACAAGGTCAGAAGCAATTATCAGGAGAAGATCAAACCGTCCGATTTTAAGGCGTTTATCGATTTTTCCGAGCTCACGGAAACCGCGGGGATGTATACCCTGCCGGTACATATTGATGCCGCCCCGTCTGCGGAAAGCCGCGTTTCCGATCTCAAGGCGGATCCCTCTTATATCAACATTTACACAGAGAAGATCCAGCAGAAGAAGTTTGCCGTGAACTGTACCATGTCCGGAAACGTAGGCACCGGTTATGTGGAAGGAGAGATCGAACTCTCCCCCGAATATGTTTATGTGAAAGGACCGGTTTCGCTGATCGGTCAGATTTCCTCGATCGGAATCTCTATTGACCTCGATGACATTACTGCCGACCAGACCGGCACCCAGCAGATCGCTTTTTACGATGCCAACGGGAATGAGCTTCCCGAGCTTACCACCAAGCTTTCTTATGCCGGTGATATTTCCTACCATGTTCCCGTATTCCGTACCAAGAGTCTTTCCATCAGCGCTTTTGCCGGGGGAATGCCGGGGACAGGATATACCGTGGAAAGCGTCGAGACAAGCCCGACTTTCATTTCCGTTTACGGGCCGGAAGAAATCCTCAATAAGCACTCTTATATCCTGATCCCGGGATCTGACCTGAGCGTAGCCGGGATCACGGAGAATATGACGAAAAATATCGATATTTCAAAGTATATTCCCGAAGGGCTGACCCCTGTACAGAACAATCATGAGATCACCGTTTACGTCAAGATGAGAAACGCTTTCGAGCATATTGAGGATGAAACCAAACCGGAAGCGGAAACAGGGAAACCTGTCGATGCGGAAACGTCGAGACCAACCGCTGAAAGTACAGCGGCTCTTCCGGAAACCGAAACGGCAGAAAAATCTTCTGAAACGGAAAGTCCGGTATTGGAAAATTCCGAAACCGGAAGTTCTGCAGATACGGAAACAGAGAATGCTTCCCCGGAAGAGTCAGGAGAAGAAACTCCGGAAGGAACGGAAGCGGAGAGTACGGAACAACCGGTTTCCGAAGGAGAGGAGTCTCATGCAGAAGACTGAAATCAGGGAATGCCTCGCAGCCTCTTTTTGCATGCTCCTTTCCATGATCCTTTCTTTTCAGGGATCGTTCGTACTGTCAGGCCTTGTTCTCATCCTCTGCGGGGGTATTTTATGCATTCGAAATATGATAAGGAGCGGCAGTCTGCTTTCACCGGCCGCTCTTTTTTCATTGTCTTTTCTTTCAGCGCTCGGAGTCTCGTGCCTGAAGCTTTCGCGCCTGGAAACCGTATGGGACGGTAAAACCTGGATCTCATTTCTCCTGATCTATCTTTCCTTTACCGTTTCCTATCGGTTCTTTTCCCGGAAAACCGTAAAACTTTCTGTTCCAGAAATCCCTCCGGCCGGAGAGACTGCCCTTTCCCGGGTGATTTTTTCCCTGACAGCGGTTTCCTATGGCTGCTTTCTTCTGGAAGCTGTTATTCTCGGGTTTGTGCCGCTGTTTACGGTGGATACCCCTCACGCATATTCCTATTTTCACATAAGCGGTGTACACTATTTCACGGTTCTCTGTTCCCTGGTACCGCCGGCCGGGGTTCTTTTCCTGCATGAAGTACGGGGAAAAAAGCTCTCCTTCCGTACCAAATCGGTGATTGCCGCCATCGCGCTGTCTCTTTTTCTGCCGATTCTTCTCGTATCCCGGTATCAGCTTCTGTTTGCCTGCATTCTTTCTGCTGTCACGTTCCTCATTGTGAATGCCGGCGAACTCCGGAAATATCTGCGGAAAGCTTTTGTAATCCCGGTTCTCGGTTCTGTGCTCTGCCTCCTTCTTCTTTATATATTTATCACGGTGGAACGGGCACACAGTGTCGAATATCTGAACGGAATTTTTGAAATGAAGAATCCGGATACGCCGATCTGGTTTACCCAGCCCTATATCTATATTGCCAATAATTTTGACAATTTCGACTGTATGGTGAAAAATCTGTCCCGGCATACGTTCGGACTCCGAATGCTTTTTCCGGTTTTTGCCCTGACCGGGTTAAAGTTCCGGTACCCGGAGCTTGTGAGTTTTCCCCTTTATGTGACGAAAGAGGAGCTTACGACCGTGACCATGTTTTATGACGCGTTTTATGACTTCGGAATCCCGGGAGTGGTCGTGTTTTCCGTCCTTCTCGGCGCGGTTATGGCGTTCAGTGAGAAACTCGCCGAAAAAGGAAAACGGTCCTTTACCGCCGTCATCTGTGCCGAGCTTACGGCGTATCTGATCCTTGCCTTTTTCACCACCTGGTATTCCAATCCGACAACCTGGTTTTATCTGATAATCTCGATTGCGATTGAGATAATTTTGTGTTATAGTACAATCAAATCACCCGAAAAGAAAGGATGGAAACAAAATGATTGATAATGGTATGATTTACTTTGCAAAATCAGGCACATCAAGCGACGATCTTAAAGAGAAGATCTGCCTGAACCCGAAGATGGCCAACAGACACGGATTTGTCTGCGGTGCTACCGGTACAGGAAAAACAGTAACCCTTAAAGTTCTTGCGGAGTCTTTTTCAGCTCTTGGCGTTCCGGTATTTGTTTCCGACGTGAAGGGTGATGTTTCCGGTCTTCTGAACGCCGGAACCGACAGCGAGAGCATGCAGAAGCGTATCAATAGATTTGAGATCGCCGATACCTTCCGCTATGAGGGAAGCCCCTGTACGTTCTATGATATTTACGGAGAAAAGGGAATCCGCTTACGCACCTCCGTATCCGAGATCGGACCCATCCTCATGTCCAGAATTCTCGATCTCAACGAGACGCAGTCGGACCTTCTTTCCGTTGTTTATAAAATTGCAGACGATCACGGGCTTTTACTCGTGGATACCAAGGACTTAAAGGCTACGCTGAATTTCGCCTATGAGAATTCCGCTGAGCTCGAAATGGAATACGGCCATATTGCCAAGGCTTCCGTCAGCGCCATCGTCAGAAGCATCGTAGCGCTCGAATCCGAAGGTGCCGATCAGTTCTTCGGCGAGCCGGCCATCGACATCAAGGATTTCTTTACGGTAACGCCGGAAGGAAAGGGAATGATCAACGTACTGGATTCCGAGTCCCTGATCAATCAGCCAAGACTCTATTCCGCATTTATGCTTTTCCTTCTTTCCGAGCTTTTTGAAGTGCTTCCGGAAGTGGGAGATCCCGAAAAACCGAAGATGGTATTCTTCTTTGATGAAGCGCATCTTCTTTTCAATAACGCTTCCCAGACTCTTTTAGAGAAGGTGAATCAGGTCGTGAAGCTCATCCGTTCCAAGGCCGTCGGTGTATACTTCATCACGCAGAGCCCCTCGGATATCCCCAATGACGTTCTCGCTCAGCTTTCCAACCGTGTCCAGCACGCTCTGCGCGCCTACACTCCCGCCGAGCAGAAATCCGTCAAGGGTGCCGCAAAGGCTTTCCGGGCCAACGCCTCCTTCGATACGGAGACGAGACTCATGGAGCTCGGCGTCGG
>JAZUHZ010000120.1:0-7809 GCA_045642005.1 Candidatus Avilachnospira sp. | reverse complement strand
TTCAGATACGCCATCAGAAGGTTGTCCTTCGTAAGTCCGGGGTACTCCGCCAGATAGTCGGTGTAGGGTTCCTGATACCCGGGATCCACCGTGATATTCTCGAGGGCTCCGTCTTTCCCGAAGTGTAAAATCATGGCATCGAGGTTCATCCTGTCCGTGCAGGCCATGCCGATCTCATCGAAATAATACAGTTTTCCGTGCTCTTCCAGGAACGTGGATACCAAAAGCGCGCCGTTTTTCACATAGACGATATTGCCGTCCTGATCCACAGTCAGGCCGTCTTTCAGCGTAACCGCCTCCGTGATTTCCTCTCCGGTCTCTGTTTCCGTCTCTTCGGTTTCTCCGGCGCCTGTACCTGTCTCTTCCTCCTCATTTTTGAAAAGCGTGGAGAAAATAGACGCTTTCATCTGCCGGTCATCCTCGTCCCGCATGGAATCCCGGATAAAAAAGACAACAAAAACTACCGCGGCCGCCGCGATCACCACCAACAGAATGGCTTTCACGATGTCCATGGTTTCTTCAAAATACGTCTTCCTTTTTCTTCTGCGGACACGTCTTGTCATAGCCCGATTTTAGCACAAAGAACCGGAGTTCACAATTTCTAAATACTTAATTACGCATAAACTTTTCCGCATAGCCGGCGTGAAATGAATCAGACAAAAACAAGCTGCACGAGGACCATATACACTGCCGTGCCGAGGATGATGCTTAAAAGGGTGTTTTTCCGGAGAATATAACTTACAACCACCGAAAGGGAGGCGAGGAGTTCCGGAAGAAATCCCCGGATCGCGGAAAAACTCAGGTTCTTCAGACAGTAAACGCAAAGCATCCCCATAACGGCATAGGGAAGGCTTTTTCCGAGCATTTCCACCGCTTTCGGAGTTTTCCGGTTCCCGAAGATCAGAAACGGCGCGAAACGGATGGCGATCGTGACGAGAGAAATGACGGCAATGGCAAGATAAATGCTGCGGTCAGTCATGACTTCTTTCCTCCTTTCTCCCGGAAAAAAGAAGGCAGACGGTGATGAGCACCATCGCCGGGATCAGGAAACTGTCCTTTCCGAAGATCACGAGGGAAAGAACCGAACAGACGACGCCCGCAAGCGCCGGGAAATGATCCTTCTTTTTCATCCACTGGTCCGTAAAGACCGTGAGAAAGAGTGCCGTCAGGGAGAAATCAATCCCCTTCGTATTAAAATGCAGAATGTCTCCTAAAAGGGCCCCGAGAAGCGTTCCGCCCACCCAGTAGATCTGATCCATGAGCGAGACGAGAAAACAGTAGGGAATACCCCGGTTTTCCTGGCACACCAGGGAATAGGTCTCGTCGGTGAGCGCAAAGATCAGATACGGTTTCACGGGTCCGGCTTTTTTGTACCGGTCGATCATGGAGATCCCGTAGAAAAAATGCCGGGCGTTGACGGCCAGTGTGGTAAGCGCCACGGTCACAAGGCCCGCCGCCTGGGAGAAAAGCCCCACCGCCGCATACTGCATGGAGCCGGCATAAATAAAGAGGCTCATGGAGACCGCCATCCAGAGGGTATAGCCTTCGGATCGCATGACGATGCCGAAGCCCATGCCGAGAACGAGGTAGCCGGCGATCACGGGGGTGGTATCAAGGAGTACGGATTTCAGGGTTTGTCTGTTCATGCGTTTTTTTGGGGGCATAACACGTGTGAAACACGAGCCTTCCGTGAAACATCTGCGACGTTTCACGGAAAACTCGCGTTTCACGCGTGTTATGTGGTGTATTGTTTCACGCGTGTGATGTCTTATTTAGCACGTACATACGGTTTGCCGCTTGCGGCGGGGACTCTCGACTTCCCGACGAAGAGAATGAGAACCACCACGGTAACCGCATAGGGGATCAGGGAGATCAGGTGCATATTCACCGCGCCGGATCCGCCGAGGACCACCTTCAGACCGGAACAGAGTCCGAAAAGAAGACAGCCGAGGAGAGCGCCCTGCGGACGGTACTTTCCGAAGATCACCGCCGCGATGGCAATGAAGCCCTGCCCCACGATGGAGGTGGGCCGGAACTGGTTGGACATTGCCATGGTCACACAGGCGCCGCCGAGACCCGAAAGGAATCCGGAGATGCACACGCACAGAAACCGGAGGGACATGACATCCACACCGAGGGTCTCACAGGCTAAGGGGTGCTCGCCGCAGGCCCGAAGGCGCATTCCGAATTTTGTTTTATAAAAGAGAAACCAGACCGCGAAAACCAGGACAAACACCAGATACGTGGAAGCATAGGTGGCAAATACGTTGTCCAGGAAACGGCCCGCCGCTGTCTGTGTATTAAATACCCCGCGGAAAAGTGCCGGGATCTTCTGCGCCGCAGAAAGCGGCTCCGAATTGGTGGAGCCAAAGATCACTTTGGCAGCCATGATAGCCATTCCCGGCCCGAGCATATTGACCGCCGTCCCGGCAATCGTCTGGTCCGCGCCGAGATTCACGGCAGCCACGGCAAGAAGGGCGCCGAAGAGAAGGCCGGAAAGTCCTGCCGCAAGGAATCCGAGCAGCGGATTTCCCGTGAAATACGCCACCGTGGTCCCGGTGAATGCACCCACCGTCATCATTCCCTCAATTCCGATATTCACGACGCCGGCGGCTTCGGAAAAGCACGACCCGAGTGCCGCAAAGAGAAGCGGCGGCGTATATACCAGCGTGGCATAGAAAAGGATTCCGAGTTCGTTCAGAAAATCAGCCATTCGTCTTTTCCTCCTTTGCCGCTTTTTTAAGCCGGATCCGTTCAAAGATCACGGCGATGGAAATAAAGAACACAATCGTGCCGATGATCACATTCACGAGCTGTGTGGGGGCACCCACAAGATTGAGCCTCGTGCCGCCGTAAACAAGCATGCCGTAGAAAAGCCCGGCGGCAAGAATGCCGAACGGATTCGAACAGCCGATCAGCGCTACCACGATCCCGGCAAAGCCGTACCCTTCCTGCATAGTGAAAACAGGGATCCGGCCGGCGGGTCCCATGACATAAAGCGCACCGGCAAGACCTGCGAGGGCGCCGGAAACCGCCAGAGAGATCAGCATGCTTTTTTTCACACTGATCCCGGCATATTCCGCGGCATTTTGATTCTGCCCGACCGCCCGGAGGCGAAAGCCGAGATCCGTCTTTTCCAGAATAAACCAGCAAAGGACTGCAAGAAGTACCGCCGCAAAGATCCCCCAGTTTGCCTTCGGACAAAGACCGGCCCGACGGATCAGATCTTTACTGAACAGGAGACGGGCAGCCTCCGGCAGATTCCGGGTGGCCTCCGCCGATCCCTCACTTTTCACACCCGGAAGCCCGGTAATATAATTACAGAGATAAAACGCGATCCAGTTGAACATGATCATCGAGAGAACCTCGTTAATCCCGAAACGCACCTTCATCCATCCGACCAGTACGCCCCACAGCGCTCCCGCGAGAATCGCTGCCGCAAAGCAGAGCGGGATCAGGATCCCTTTCGGAAGCGCCGGAAGGAAGATACCCGTAAGAAGTGCCGCGAGAGTCCCCGCGACAAACTGTCCCTCCGCACCGATATTAAAGACGCCTGTCCGGAAGGAAAACGCCACGGAAAGACCGGTCACGATATACGGAACGGCCGTCACGATCACATAGGAGAGCCGGCGGATCCCAAGGAGGCTCTGAAAAAGCCGTCCGTAGGCTTTTCCGGCGGAAAGCCCCATCACCGAGAGAAAAACCGCCCCGGCCAGGAATCCGAGCAGAATGGAAAGGAATATTCCGAGCACTTTTTTATTTTTCATTCCGTCTTCCCTCCTGCCATTAAGAACCCAAGTGTATTTTCATCCGCCTCTCCCGCGGGCATGGAACGCTGGATCCGCCCGTCAAAGATGACCGCGATCGTATCGGAAAGGCTCAGGATCTCGTCCAGTTCAAACGATACGAGAAGTACCGCTTTTCCCCGGTTTCTCTGTTCCACGAGGTACTGATGGATAAACTCGATGGCTCCCACATCCAGACCCCTCGTGGGGTTTACGGCAATGAGCAGGTCCTTATCGTTCATCACCTCGCGGGCAATGACCACTTTCTGCTGGTTGCCGCCGGAAAGCGTTCCCGCCGGTTTCTTTTCACAGTGCTCCGGCCGGATATCATACGCCCGGACCGCCTCCTTTGCGTGATCCGCGATCACGTCCCGCTGCAGAAGATGCCGTTTTGTCCACGGGCTCTTCCAGAAATCCTGAAGGATCAGATTGTCCTCCACCGGGAAACTCAGTACCAGTCCGTGTTTCTGCCGGTCGGCGGGAATGGAGCTCACCCCGTGGTCAAATCCGAAACGGGGCGGCTGATTGAGGACATTCGTCCCGTTCACAAGAATCTCGCCGCTTTCCCCTTTCATAAGACCGGTGATCGCGCTGACAAGTTCCGTCTGCCCGTTTCCGTCAATTCCCGCGATCCCGACGATCTCCCCGGCCCGGACAGTGAGCGAAAGCCCTTTGACGACCTCCACGCCCCGGTAGTCCTTTATATGCAGATCTTTTACGGAAAGAATATCCCTGCCGGGCGTCATTTCCTTCTTGTCCACCTTGAAGTTCACTTTTCTGCCCACCATCAGGGAGGCCAGATCGTCCTCCGTGACATCGGAAACCTTCACGGTGTCGATATATTTTCCTTTGCGGATAACGGTACAGTAGTCCGCCACCGCCTTGATCTCTTTTAATTTGTGCGTAATGATGAGAAAGCTCTTGCCGTCTTCCGCGAGGCTCCGCATGATCCGCATCAGTTCGAGGATCTCCTGCGGCGTCAGGGAGGCGGTGGGCTCATCCAGAATGAGGATCTCCGCGCCCCGGTACAGGGTCTTTAAGATCTCCACCCGCTGCTGCATCCCGACGGAAATGTCCTCGATCCTGGCATCGGGATCCACAGCGAATCCGTATTTTTCCGATATCTCCAGAACCTTCCTGCGGGCAGCCTCCATATCCAGCCGGATCCCCCGCTCCGGTTCATTTCCGAGGACGATATTTTCCGTCACCGTAAACGGCTCCACCAGCATAAAATGCTGATGCACCATGCCGATCCCGGCGGCAATGGCATCCCGGGGGCCTGAGAAGGAAACCGGCTTCCCGCCTACGAGAATCTCTCCGGAAGTCGGCCGTATGAGACCGTAGAGCTGGTTCATGAGCGTGGATTTTCCCGCGCCGTTCTCGCCTAAAAGAGCATGGATCTCTCCTTTATGCAGACGGATGTTGATCCCGTCGTTGGCCGTGAAATCACCGAATTTCTTCGTGATCTCCCTCATTTCTATCACAACGTTGTTCTGATCCATAAGACTTCCTCCGGTCAGTTTCCGAGTATGAATTCCGGGCACATGGCAGCAGAATCCGGGACCTGTACCCGGCCGGTGATCACATCTTCTCCGGCTTCCTCCACCATGCGGAGCACCTCAGCCGGGATGTGATCCCGGGTAGGGGCAAGGTCCACTCCCTGGTTTTTCAGGTTATAAACACACACCCCGCTCCGGTAGGTCCCGTCTTTTACGGAAAGAGCCACGTCCCGGATCGCGTGATCCACGCATTTTACCGCCGAAGTGATCACATGATCCGGCGAAAGATCCGACTGATCCTGATCGACCCCGATTGCCCAGATCCCGGATTCCTCACAGGCATTGATCACGCCGATCCCGGTACTTCCGGCCGCGTGAAAAATCACATCCGCGCCTCCGGTGATCATGTTTTTTGCCGCTGTGGTGCCGCCGGCAATATCTGTAAAACTGTTGGCATTATACTGAAGAATCTTCGCCTCCGGGCAGGCCCTTTTGACCCCCGCGATATACCCGACACCGAAAAGGTTCATGCTGGGGGACACCATTCCCTGCACATACCCGACGGTTCCCGTTTTTGTCACGGCTCCCGCCACGATTCCCGCAAGATAGGCTGCCTCCTCCTGGGAAAACGTTATACAGGCAACGTTCGACAGATCCGCACAGGTGGCGTCGTCAACAATGGCAAATTTCTGGTCAGGGTTGTCAAGAGCCACTTCCCGCATACTGTCGGCCGTCATATAGCCGACGGTAATGATCAGATCCATGCCCTCATCGATCAGGGTGTACAGATTGGTTTCATAATCCGCATCCGTTCTCGACTCCAGGTACACCACATCAAAAAGCTCGTCTTCCGCTCCGAGTTCACTGAGCCCTTTCCACGCAAGCTCATTAAAGGAGCGGTCATTGACCCCGCCCACATCCGTGACAAGGCCGATCCGGATCTTTTTCCGGCCGTCTGAAGTATATTTTTCATTTTCTCCGCTGCAGGCGCCAAGAAGAAGCGCCATTGTGACAGCAAGCAGTATCGCAATCAATCGTTTCAGCATTTTCTCTCCTAAGATTCCTCGCTTCGCCCGGAATGACAAAAATTCGCTATTTCCTCTCTACCGGATATATCCCTCGTCGTCGATGGGGACGCCCGACAGGGTTCGCATATACTCGATCACCCTCTGTTTTTCCGCTCCGGAGAGAAGCCGTGTCCGGCACCCTTCCTGCCGGCAGGGCAGAAACCGGAGGGACAAAAGCCCAGACGTCACAGGATCCACCACCGCCTCAAAAAGGCAGGTGTCCTGGGCCTTTGAGTTAAACAGGTAGTTTCCGAGAGAGTAGATCACGGGTACCCCGTCTGCGGTATCGATTCCCTGCAACACATGCGGATGGTCCCCGATGATCAGGTCCGCTCCCGCCTCCGCCACGTCTTTGGCCAGTTTCCGCTGCCAGTCGTCCACCTTTTCCGTGCCTTCCGTGCCCCAGTGAAGATAGGCCACGACGAAGTCGCATTCTTCCTTCATTTCCCGGATTACCCCGAGAAGCTTTTCGGAATTCATACAGCGGAAGACGCCCGGCGAAGTCTCCGTGGCCCCCTTCGTGTCCGGATTTCCCATCCTTTCGATCTGCGTGGCGGAGATGAGGCCGATTGAGAAATCCCCGGCCGTGTAATAGTAAGGCGCTGCGGCCTCCGAAAGATCCCGTCCGGCTCCGACATACGGAAGACCGATTCCCGAAAGAGTATCCAGCGTATCTAAAAGCGACACCTCTCCGTGATCATACATGTGATTGTTGGCAAGGGCGACAAGATCCGCGCCCATGTCCTTAAGAAGCACGGCATACTGAGGAGAGGCCCGGAACGTGTACTGTTTTTCCGGGGTCGGTGTCCCGCGGTCCGTGTAGGGAAATTCATTATTGAGCATGAAGAGATCGGCGCCGCGCATCACGGAAAGCGTGGCCTCGTCAAAAGCCGTTGTGATATCCGGGACTCTTCCCGGACTCCGTTCGAGCATGCTCGCCATAATTGCATAATGCGGATCAAAGAGGATATCTCCGGCAAACAAAAGAGTGACCGGTTCCGGTGGCGCCGGCCCGGCTTCCGTCTCCGGTTCCGGCTCCGATGCCGCGGTTTCCCTGTCCTTTTCTTCGGACTTCACCGCCACGCCGATCACCTGCTGCCCGGTCAGGTCCTCCTCCGGCACCTCATCCCCGGACTCCGAAAAGACCGGGATTCCGTCGGGATCCTCCTGTTCAGAAGAGGAAAGTGCCTCCGTTTCGGAGATTTCCCGGGATAATCCCGCCCGGCGGAGAAGATCCGTTTCCTTCTGCTTTATTTCCGGGAAGACCTCCCCCAGAAGAAAAAGGATCAGAAAACAGAGGACCAGAACAGAAAGAAGGTAAAGAATCGACCTTCCTGTGCCGTGATCCGGATTCCGTTTTCTTGATCTGCCGTAGTCTGTCATTTTACAAGGTATCATGATGTGCGTGAAACAGTGCCCTCCGTGAAACACCTCCGGCGTTTACAAGGTATCATGATG
>JAZUHZ010000119.1:0-6047 GCA_045642005.1 Candidatus Avilachnospira sp. | reverse complement strand
TGATGCCGGATATGAACGGAATTGAGACGACCCGCAGAATCCGTCAGATCGTCGGAGATCAGGCGCCCATTATTGTGCTTACGGCCTACGACTGGTCTGATATTGAAGAGGAGGCAAGGAAAGCCGGTGTCACTGCCTTTGTTTCCAAACCGCTCTTCCCGTCAGATCTCCGGAATGTACTGAACAAATGCTGCGGTACCGCTTCCGGGGAGCCGGCCGGGCAGGAAAATGGATATGATTTTACCGGGAAGAGAACTTTACTCGTAGAAGATAACGAGATGAACCGCGAGATCGCAACGGAGATCCTCGAAGAGACCGGACTCAGCGTAGATACCGCTGAAGACGGGGAGATTGCCGTGAAGGCAGTCAGGGAAAAGGGAATGAAGTACTATGACTTCATTCTGATGGATATTCAGATGCCGGTCATGGACGGATATGAGGCAACGAAGGCAATCAGGACGCTGCCAGACGGCGATCAGGTAACGATCATTGCGGTATCGGCGAACGCCTTTGAAGAGGATGTTCAGAAGTCGTTATCGGCAGGGATGAATGCTCACGTGGCGAAGCCGATCGATGTGAATACCCTGTTTGAAACTATGAAGAAACTGGCGGGATGTTAAGAAGATATCACTTTTTTACGGCGGGACACCGGGCAGCGCCCAGGTTCACCTGAGTTTGGGTCAAAAGAATTTTTTATACATGGAGGAACCCATATGGTCAGACAGGTAACCCCGGAGGAAGTCGGCAGAGAGATCGGCTGGGAACAGTTTCGTAATTCTCCCATGCCCTTTGCAACCTCTTTGATAACCATTGATGCAAGTAATCTGGTGAAGTTTTATAACGGGCATCGCGGAACATACCGTTTGAACACGTTGATCCTTTATTTGATTGTGAAAGCCTGCGAACCGGTGAAAGAGACCCGGCTGAATCTGATTGACGGAAAAATCTATCAGTTTGACCGGTACTGTATTTCCTGCACGATGCATGATGATGAAGGGAAACTGCGCAACTGCTGCATTCCGTATTACGATAACCTGGATGAATTCCAGGCAGAGTACAACCGGCTGATACAGGAATGCAGAACCGGGCACCGGGCCATTTATCAGAAGGATATGATGCAGATCGGTACCAGTAACTTCAGTGCCTATAATGTTCTGATGGATGCGGTTATTCCCGCCTACTGTCCGATGTTTAACAATCCAATGTTTATGATCGGAAAAATCACGGAAGTGGATCATAAGATGATTCTGAAGCTCTCGCTGAGCACCCATCATGTTCTGATGGACGGAGAGCATGCCTGCGCGGTACTGGATAATCTCCAGAATCTCATAAACGAACTGTAACCTCCGGAGCCTCTGACGCAGTGATCTCTCTTTATTCATGAACGGAAAGATTTCTCAGCCATTTCTTTTGTCTGTATCTGTAAAGCTTTGCCGGAAATGAAATGATTTCATCAGATTTCAGGATCAGTGCCAGAAGTAAAACCGGAATCTTCAGGACGTTTTCCCCCAGTAATGCCAACGGAACCAGAATGCCCCACATGACTGCCATATCAATGATCAGCACAGCTTTTGTGTCACCTCCCGCACGAATGCCTCCGTCCAGCAGGATGGCATTCAGCCCCGCAAAAAACAGATTGATCCCGTAAACAAGGATCATGGAATCAAGGCAGGTTTTTGCTGTGTCGGACAGATCCGTCGGCAGGAATTTTAATCCGAATCCGCAGAGGTAATAAATTCCCATGCAGACAAGGCAGATCACACTGCCAAGTTGTATGCTTCTCCTGCTGTTTCTTAAAGCCTCCTCCAGACGGTTTTTCCCAAGCGAAGATCCAATCAGCACACCGCTGGCTTTTCCCATGCCTGCTTTGACACTGCCCACGAGAGAATCAAGGATGACAATAACGGAATAGGCGGCAAGAATGTCCGGGCCAAGATGCCCATATACACGGACAATGATAATACTGGCCGCCTTCCATACCATAAAAGATCCCGAAATCGGGGCGAGCTGCCTGAAAAACATATTCCGGATGTTGCTGCGAAACGGCTGTTTCATAAAAAAACAGAAGGAGGATACATGCATTTTCTGATGATAGATCAGACATCCGATGCATAGGGAAAGCTGGCTGACAAACGTCGCCAGGGCAGCGCCTTTTACGCCGAGCGAAGGGATTCCCGGCACTCCGAAAATAAAAATATAGTTCGCGATGACGTTAAGTATGCAACCGAAGATCCCTATTTTCAGGGCGGTTCCGGCATTTCCCATGATATTAAAGCATCCGCTCAGAACGGTGTAAATCGCGATAAAGAAGAATGACGGTGCAATGATACGGAGATACTGAATGCCTGCTATCTTTACTGCCTCAACATCCGTAAAAAAGGACATCACAGGCCCTGGGAAAAAGAACGCTATGATAAAAAAGAGGCAGGCAATCATAAGCGCCGTTTTCATCGCCAGTCCTGAAATGCAGCGGATACTTTCCCGGTCCCGTTTTCCCCACAGCTGCGAAACCAGGGCGACCAACGCTCCGGTGACAGATATCATCAGCAGATTGAAAATTGAACAGAACTCCGAACTTAAAGATACCGCGGACATGGATGAGGTATCCAGAAAGCTGAGCATGAACGCATCCGTATAATTGGCAATGGAGGTGAGAAGAGTCTGAAGAACAAAGGGAATCGTCAGAAGCAGCAGATTTTTTTTGAACAGGGCATCCTCCACATTCTTTTGGGGGAAGGTACCCAGGATCGTATTTCTGCCTGCTTTATAAGAAAAGCGGAACTCCGAGCCGATTCCCGACAGCAGAAGATCCTTCATCCGCTCAATTTCCGGTTTGACGAAGGATTCTTCTTCCGGATTCCCGTTCTGAATGCGGAAAGGATCCGTTTTCTCCCCTTCAATGGAAAGGGACAGCCGCACATCCCCGGCAGATTTCCAGCAGGAAAGAAAAAGTTTGGAATCCGGCGGAAATACCTCTCTCCAGCGGATCAAAGCTTCTTCTAATAAAAAAGTATATCGGATGATGGAATCTTTTGAATAATTTAAGCTTTCCAGAATTACACTCAGATAATCCTGTACTTCATGACTGTCTTTCAGCAGAATTTCAAGGTGATGGTTATTTTGTCTCATGATTAGAATGCTCTTTTTTGTTACAAGGTTTTCCTTTCCTTAATATAGGATTATAACAGAAAAACCGTTTTCCCTCAAGGCTATATCAACTGTGCTTCCAAAAGCTTCCAAAAGCCGGATTATTCCCCGTTTTATTACCCGCCTTCTTACCACCTGTGTTATAAAACCGGGTAAGAAAGCAGGTGATAAAGAGGTGTGTAACGGAATTGCTTATCTGAAGAAAGTTGGACTATTAGAAAGAGTAGGCTCTAATAAAAGCGACCTGTTCGGGTCAGCCGCGCTATAATCGGCGTATCAGAGAATACTTGCTGTAAAAAAAGGTGTACCAGTCGACTCAGTCAACGAAGTCGGAAAAAGAATTGATGTGGCAAAAGAAATCAAATTTCCTTCTGATCTTGACGATATTGATTACAATAAAGAATGTGAATATTCACCATGAATAGTGAAAAAATGTGAATATTCACTTTTACTTAAAAAGAGAGGGGGAAAATGTATGGCTGTATATCACGCGTTTCACTATGGAAAAAAGAACCAGAGTTTCAAGCTGGAAGATGAGAGAAACCAGTCCCTTTATGAGGCAAATCTTGTAAATTTCAGGCTGTTTGGTGCAAGTGACTACGAGTTTGTAAACTGCCGCACAGCGGCTACAGTAACCCGTAAAATCGGAAAAACAGTCACCGCTGAGGAAGGCGCCGGCAATTTCCATATGACGACCGCTTCTTATTTCAAACTGGACGGCAGGAACTGTTTTGAGGTTCTGGAGGAAATGGGGTATTCCTTCCGGATTCTCGCGAAGTTTGATCTTCTTCATCCGGAATTTGCTCTTCTTGACAAAAACGGAAATCAGGTCGCCGTCTACCGGATGAATGTGACCGGAGAAAAAGAAGAAGGAGTGGCCGGCATCGGCGGCAGGCAGAGCAATACCGTCATCACCACCGAAAGCAGTGACATGGAAGCCATCTTCCTCGGTGCTTTCATTATGGGAAGAGTAGAATACTCACGTTATCTTTTATAAACGATCTCGAAAGAAGGGAAGAGTAAGCGCATCCCAGGGATGCCTGAAAAAGGCTCACGGAGATTTTTCAATATCAAAAAAATTATCCCGCAAAACTCTTTGCTATGGTATATTAAATAATAGAAAAGGCGGGGGATACAAAAAAACAAGAAGGAGGGAGACATCATGACTCTTACCAAGGAACAGCTTTTGAAAGTGAAATCGGCACAGACCGGCGAAGAACTTCAGGCAGCAGCCAAAGAGGAGGGTCTTACTTTTACAGAGGAGGAGGCAGACTGCATTCTTCGAATGATCCGCACGAATGGAGAGCTTTCGGATGAGGATCTGGCTATGGTATCCGGTGGCAAAGGCAGAAGCGCAGATGAAGATTATGAGTTCCCGAAACCGCGTCTCATGATCAATGATGCTGACCCCCGGTGTCCAAACTGTGGGAATCCACTGAAGCCAAGTCATGGCATACAGAGCACGCAGTACGATCATGGCTGGCCGTATGATATCTTTGTATGTGGGGTATGTCCCTACCTGAAGGGAACCTTCCGCCGGTACTGGAAGGACAGCTATTGGACCTATGGCTGATGACAGCCGAAGGCGTAAGGCAAAAGCTGAAACTCTCAGGTGAAAGGACAGAGGTGTGCGGATAGCAGAGTTTCCTTTTTTGTGAAGGAAACTGCTGTATGAAGCTCAGTGAATGAGATCGATTCTCTTCAACAGAAAGAAGAGCATGCAACTCCGTAACCCGGATGGTATAACTGATTGAAAGAAAACGGGAAGAGACGTCATCAGAAGTCTCTTCCCGTGTTTTTGATCTGTTTTTCTTTTCTGAAAATTGTTATATGTTCCTCTGCAGCTGCTCCAGGCGAGCGTATACATCTTCGAGGATACGGACGGTATCGGCTGCAGCCGGAACATCCGGAAATGCTTTCAGCTCATGGATAGCGAGAGAGCAGCGCATGTGCTTTTCTAAGCCAAAATCGTTTGTTGATGGCAGCTGACAATCATTCATTGCAATGTTGAAATGTAAACCTTAATGAGGTAAAATACGGTTAAGGAA
Source organism: Candidatus Avilachnospira sp. (assembly GCA_045642005.1). Classification (GTDB taxonomy): domain Bacteria; phylum Bacillota; class Clostridia; order Lachnospirales; family Lachnospiraceae; genus Avilachnospira. The sequence goes on along the minus strand of JAZUHZ010000119.1, from coordinate 852 downwards.
TTCACGAAATGATAAGATAATTATCCTGTGAAACATATTCTTCAGGAAATCGAGCGTGATGCCTGATGAACGGAAAATATATATCAAAAAAAACAGCGGATCACTTTCAGTGCGGAAGCAACACGGAGGATATGCAATGAGAGATTCAAAACTAATAGAACCCGGAAAGTGGCATATAGAGTACAACGAAGCCGGAGAACGCACAGCGCATATCTATGAGGACTCAACAATCACACTCCTCGGATATGCATCCAAAGAGGAATACACCAATGCTCAGGTTTCATGGGAAGATGCCATCCACCCGGATGATCTGCCGAAGCTACTTGAGTATATTGCCGATCTGGAGTCAAAGCATCCGGAAGGCATGGATTATGATGCTGAATACCGCATCATGACAAAGCATGGGTATCACTGGGTACATGACTGCGGACATGTGGAAAGACGGGAAGACGGTTCCCCGGTTCGTATCGATGGTGCCGCCTTTGATATCCAGGATATCATAGAGAAACAGGATACGGCAAAGAAGCTTGAGGAATCCCTTGCCTTTACAAACTTCTTCCTGAACACCTATGTGTCGGCCTATTTTGTTGATCTCGATACCTGTGCCTGCCAGGTGTATTTGCGTACCGAGGAACTGGAAAAGAACTATCCCGTCATTGATAACTATCTTGACGGATTGACGGAATATATCAACCGTGATGTCCATCCGGACGATAGAGCCGAGCTCATCAGTATCCTGTCTCCGGAAAATATGAAAAAGAAACTGAAGGAAGTATCAGATTTTTCACATTTATTCAGGGATATTTCCGGTGATAAGGAAAAGTACTACCGGGTCCAGGCCATTCGCGGAGT
>JAZUHZ010000118.1:0-3241 GCA_045642005.1 Candidatus Avilachnospira sp. | reverse complement strand
CTGCCGTTTTTCCGTCCGGAAGCCGGACGCTGTCTTTAAAAAGATGGACGACACTTCCGTCGTAGATCATCTCTGACGTGATTTTTTCTTCGGTCAGATTATCTTTCATAATACGTTCTCCATTCCGTTTCCGGTACCATCCCGCCTCCGGTAGCCCAGACAAGGTGGGTGGCCCCGGGCACGTTGTTCATGAAAAGCTCCGCACCGCGGAACCCCGCACAGGCGCTCGGCTCCAGTTTAATCTTTTCCGTATCCCAGATTGTTTTCAGATAAGTGAACATGTGCTCATCCGAAACGGTGATGCAGCCGTCCATGAAGGGCTCCATGGTTTTTCCGACAAAGCCGGAAGGCCGTCCGCAGGCCAGGCCGTCCGCACAGGTCAGGTTTCTGAGGCCGATGTCCGCGATGCTGATCCCGTGATGAAGGCCGGTGGCCATCCCAAGGAGCATGCTCGGGCATTGCGTCGGCTCCACAAAGAAACAGTGCGCATGGTCTCCGAACACCGTCTTCAGGCCGAAGCTGACGCCGCCGGGGCCGCCACCCACACCGCAGGGCAGATAAACGTAAAGCGGATGGGCTTCATCGACCGGGATATGTGCCTCCCGAAGCTGCTCCTTAAGGCGCAGGGCCGCTACCGCATAACCGAAGAACAGGGTTTTTGAGTTTTCATCGTCCACAAAATGGCAGTAAGGATCGTCTTTGGCGGCTTCGCGCCCTTTCTTAACCGCCACGCTGTAGTCTTCTTCGTATTCCACGACTGTCACCCCGTAGGAACGGAGCATGTCCTTTTTCCACTGGCGGGCGTCATGGGACATGTGAACAAAGGTCCGGAACCCGAGGCGCGCGCTCATGATACCGATGGAAAGACCGAGGTTTCCGGTGGAACCGACCGCAATGGAGTAGCGGGAAAAGAGATCGTGGAATTCCTTTCGGGTAAAGCACGCATAGTTCATGCCGGGCCGGAGGAGGCCTTCTGCAAGGGCGATCTCCTCTGCGGTCTTTAACACTTCGTAGATCCCGCCGCGGGCTTTAATAGAGCCGGAGATCGGGAGAGCAGAGTCGAGTTTTATATACAGGGCATGAACAGGCTGCTGCGCAGCCTGTTCATGTTGAGTGGAAGATTCCTGTTCACGCAGCGTGGAAGTGGCCGTCCCCTCTTCATATGGAGACTGCAAAGCTGCTCTTTCTTCACATGGAGGCTGCAGAGCAGCCTCCATGCAGGGAATCGCACGCAGTTCGGATTCGATGATGCCGTCTGTTTTCTTCGTTTCCGGGAAGACCTCCCGGAAATACGGTGCAAAACGAAGAAGACGCGCTTCCGCGTCCCGGATTTCCTCCATTCCGAAAGGGCAGGCTGCGGCGGCTTCCTCATAGGGAAGTTTCCCGGGATTCGGCCAAAAGACCTCTTCCGCATTCCGGAGGGAGTCCATCAGGGCATGGCAGGAGCCTGCGGCTCCTGCCATGTTAAAAGTGGGACTTGCGGCTCCTGCCATGTTAACGGAAAATAATTCATCGTCTGTGCACTGATATTCTGCCATATTCACCTTTCCGTTCCAGACTTCGACGCCGTCCTCAAGAAGCCGTTCCTTCTGCGCATATATCCCGCCGAAACCATAGGCGGCGGATAGGCGTCCATCCGCATGGACCACCCGAAAACACGGCGTATAGTCGCCGTCCGGATTTCGATGCAGCGCATTTCCCACCGCCCGGGCCGCTCCCGGAACTCCTGCCCAGGCTGCGATCTGTCCGTAAGAAGCGACTTTTCCTTCCGGGATCCTCCGCACGGCTTCATATACTTTTGCTTCAAATTCTGTCATGGTTTCCAAATCCTTCCAGGCGATAGGAACATTCCGTCAGTTCCCCCTCTTTCGTAAGCCGGATTGCTTTCCCGGAATCCAGAATCAGCGCTTCACCTGTTTCTGCAAAAGATATTCTCTGATCCAGGTCCTGTTCCTGCGAACCGGCAAATACAAAATCTCCGGTCTCAGTATGTGCCGTTACCGTTTCTCCTTCTGTTTCCCGGTAAAGCCATGAATGGAATCCTGCTTTTCTCGCTCCCAGCACGTTGACCATACGGTCATCAATGAAAATGCTCTCCTCCGGACGGATGCCAAACTTTCGGACGGCATATTCGAAAATATCAACGTTCGGCTTTGCCATGTGGATATCTGCAGAAATGACCGTTCCGTCAAAGAGTTCGAGCCCGCTGACCTTTGGAAGTACTTTATGAATACTTACCGGCGCATTGGAGAGAAGCCAGAGTTTCCCCCCGTTTTTCTTCGCTGCTTTAATAAACCTTTGCGTCTCCGGGATGATCTCAATGGGATCGGCCCAATGGAACAGGAGACGCTCTGCAGCCGGAAGGAGTCTTTCGGGAAGCTTCTTTTTCAGGAGTGTGAAAAACTCTTCTTCTTTCAGATCTCCCCTATCCATCTGCGGCCATTCTTCGGAAAGAAACAGATTTTCCAGGAGGATTCTCCGGTCATCCGGATCGGTGATCCCCTCCCTATTAATAAAATAATTCCCGTCAAAGCGGATGATCACACCGCCAAGATCAAATACAAAATTCTTAATCATAGAATCATTATAAAACAAAGCAAACCAACAAGTAAACAGGTTTCTTTCAGACGGGGACATCAAGATTCAGTAGGTGGCGAATACGCCATAATTTAAACATTCTGAAAGAAGATAAAAATGAATCGGGCTGGCAAGAGCCAGCCCGATTGGGATTACACTCATTATGTGTAGTTGCTTCAGCAAAGTTATCATGATTTATGTCGTGATGCACAGATGTAAAAACTTTAATTCTCTGTTTCAAAGCCACAGGCCTTACGCACTTCAAATGCACTGTCTAATGGATAGATGGGCCTTTTTACATGATCGAAGTTGATTTTTCTTTCATCAAAAGAGGTGATATTTGGCATATCTACTGTGACAAGATTTTTTACCCACCGTCTCCAGGCAGCCCGATAGTGAATAGCAGATTTAACCACAATAATGTGATAATCTGCAGGTTCTACGCCAAAGGCGCGGAAAGCCTCTTCATCAAAAGCCTGAGTGCGGTTTGAGCATAGAACGAAGGTGATCCCCTTTGTTACAAGCACAGCGGTTCGACCGGTATTCTGCAGCACTCCTTTTTTCATAGGCCCCTTTATCCGATAGAGACCGTCTGAAAGCGTTTTTACATAGGCATCGCATTCGATGGGAGTGCCTACTCTGTCAGAAGACTTTCCACCGATTT
>JAZUHZ010000117.1:0-10404 GCA_045642005.1 Candidatus Avilachnospira sp. | reverse complement strand
CAGATCTCATGGGTTCCCTTCCGGACCGGAATTCCCATAAAAGCATCCCCGAATCCTTCATGAATGGGAGTCTCTCTGCCGTCCACAGTACAGGTCCATCCCTCATCATAAGGAAGGGAGAGGAAGAGCTCCCGGTTGTCTGCTTCACTGGTCACGGTTCCCCGGATCATCGTATCGCTTTTTTCCGTGAGGAGAAGCGGCTCTTCCCGGAGCACCGCGGCAAACTCTGAGAGGGCATCATAATTCACCCGGTAGAGTTTGATCTTCATATCCTTCTCGTCATTTTCCGGCGAAATCTTCACATAGTCATCCTGAAGAAGCTCTCCGAGCTCGATCAGATATTTCCTGTCCAGATTGGAGTATTCTTTTTTTGATCCGTCCGAGGTCACCGTCGCTTTTTTTACCGAGGTGTTTCCGACATAGACATAATACTCACCGTCCGTCGGCACATAGATCGAATAGCTCTTGTCCGGTTCCATGGCGCCGATCGTGATCTCCTCCATAACCTGCGGCACGCCGAGCACATCACAAAGGGAATTCTGGACGAGCACGGGATTGTCAAATTCAAAAATCCAGGGCATGATGAATGTCTTCGGGACCATAAAACCGAGCGTCGTATGATTCACATTCTCATAAAGGCAGGTGGTTTCCGTCACATCAACCAGCCTTTTTCCGAGGGAAAGCGGAAGCTCTTCAGAATAAAACGCGTACCGGATATTGAGAAGCGCATCGATGAGCGGCGTGGAACCGGTGATGGAATAAGCATTCGTGCTCGCCTCACACCCCACTTTTTTGAAAAAATCCGTAAGCCCGGCATCCGCTGTACTGGAAAACAGGGATACGGAGGGATAATTCAGCCACGCGCCGTCGTCTTTTGTCCGTCGGGTGATCCGTTCGAAGCGGTAGAGATCCCCGTCCTCCCGGAGATCTTCCGCCTCCCGGCAGAGTTCCCGGATATCTTCATTATCCTTCACATAATAGGTTCGGCAGCAGGTGGTGAAAGAAGTGTCCGCGGCATTGATGCTCAGATCGCACAGAAGGACCGCCATCACAAGAAGCACCGCTCCTCTTACCGGGAGTTTTCTGTTCTTATACAGAAGGATTCCCAGGGCATACAGTGCCAGAAGAAGCAGAGAAAGCCAGAAGGTATACACCGGAAAATACTTGGAATCCGCCTCTTTCTGCACATACAGAAGGAAAACGAGAACGGTAAGAAAGGCTGCGCCGACCTGTTTTTTTGTCACGGCCCGCCGCAGCGTATACACGCGGGCGCACATAAAGATCACGAGAACCTCAAAGGCAGACGCCTCGCGGGCCGGCAGGGAATTCGGAAAATGAAGTCCGTGCCAGATGTACTCCAGAAAATTATAAGAGAAACTGCCGATCAGAAGAAAGACCGCAAAAAGATACACGGATTTTTCCCGGATGCTGATCTTTTCATTCACGAGATAGAGAGGGATCAGAAGAAGGGCAAAGGTACCGGCATAGATATTGGGCCAGTGCTCCAGAGCCTGTTCGGTCGCAACGGCAGGGAGCATACGCGCGAGCACGTCGATCACAGGGAAATACTCTTTCACAGTCGTCGGGAATGTGGACGAGGCAGAGGCGGAGAGCCCGAGGGCAAACCAGGCCGGGATCAGAAGAATCCCCGCAAAAAGGCCGGCCGCAATGCTTCCGGCCGCAAACTTTGAACTCCGGATCAGAAACTCCTTCCCGTTCTTCGGAACATAGAGCACACAAAGCGCAATGTACCAGATCACAAGGAAGAGGCAGACCATGATCGAAATGTAATAGTTCGTCCAGATCGCAAGGCCTAAAAGCGCCGCGTAGGGGAACACCTTTCCCTTCCGCACAAGGATCTCCAGCGAAAGGATCACCAGGGGGAACAGCATGATCACGGAAAGCCACATGAGATTCCAGTAATAGGCGCACATATAGCCGGAGAGCGCATAGGTCATCCCGAAGAACGAGAAACCCGCATCCTCTCTTCCGAAATGCTTCCGGAGATAATAGGTGAAAGAAAGCGACGTAAGCCCGAGCTTTACGATCATCAGGATATTCATGAACTCGATGACATGGTTTTCGGGACAGAGCGCCACGAAAAGGTTCATGGGGCTTGCGAGATAATAGGCGATCACCGCGAGAAAGTTCACGCCAAGTCCTACATTATAGGAATAGAGAAGCGAGCCGCCGGTTCTGAGCTTATGGCGGAACTCCGAGAAAAACGGCGCATACTGGTGGTACATATCGGTTTTCAGAAAGCATTCCTCACCGAACGGCCAGACACCCCCTGCGATATAAATGCCCGTGACAATAAGCACCGGAAACAGAAAAGCCGCCAGATACATAGTTCTGTCGGTATTACTGAGTCTTTTCCGGTTTCTGATTTCTGAAGATAAAGAGTTTGCTCGCAACATAATTAAACACCAGATTAAATAGAGACGTCAAAACCTTGGCAATATATTCATTCATTCTTCCCCTGTCAACGAGAATCCACATCATGGCCATGACAATAAGACCCGAAACGGCCCGGGCCGCGAAAAAGGAAACCATCTCCCGAAGGATTCCTCCGGGGCTTTTGTCCCGGCTCTGAAAAACATAAAACTTATTGGACAGATACGCGAACAGAACCGCAAAAAACCATCCGGCGGCCGTGGCAATCGAGGAGGAACGGGTAACATCCATTCCGCCCCGCTTCAGAGCCTCATTGACCAGAAAAAACACAAGGTAATCCACCAGCGTCGTAAGGACACCGGCAATAAAATAGGTGATTACCTCACGGGAGAGAAGTTTCTTCCTCATCTCCGTTATGAATTTCTTCATCATCGGAAGGATTCTCCTCTCTCTCTTCTTCTGTCTCCGGTTCGCAAAGGTCCTCGTCCCGGGAGTCCCCGTCCAGAGCCTCCCCGGCGGGTTCCAGGTCCTTAAGACGTTCCGCCCGCCGTTTCCGGATCCGTTCCAGCCGGGCCTTCTCCTCTTTTTTCCGCCGGATCACAAAATAAAGGATCACGGACAAAAGGCTTGCACCGGCAAAACCCGCCATGGCAAGAAGAACCACTCTTACATTCAGGGTAAACGGCGCCGGTCCATCCATCTCCCCTGCTTCTCCCGATCCCGCGGTTTCGGGCGCAGGAGAGGTTTCTTCCACCTCCACTTCCGGAATAAGGGACAGATCTCTGACAAAAACATAGGCCTTCGTGCCTGTATGACCGTCAAAAGAAAGCCTTACCACGGCTTTGGCAAGTTCCGGAGCGTTTTCCGGAAGGTCCGTATCATAGACAAGGGTAAGAAGAGACGGATCTGCTTCCTTAGGAAGTGTGATCATGAGGCTCTTTGCAAGAGAAATCTCATACTCTCCTTCGGAAATAACGCCCGCCCTCCGAAGTTCCGCCCCGGGATCAAAGGTTTCCATGATCTCGTCCGGAGACAGGGTCAGGTTGGAAAAACCTGAAAATGCAAAATCAAGGAGTGCTTTCGTATCCTCGTAATGCTGCGGATTCGTGTCCTTTAAAACTACCGCCGCAACCCTGCGGCCTTCGTACTCCGCCATCGTGACAAGCGTATTTCCGGAAGCGCTGGTAAATCCCGTTTTTCCGGCCGTCACGCGGCTGTCATAGTACGGCTCCTCCTCATGAAGCATTTTATGTCCCATGGAAACCGTAAGACCGTCCGGATACTTTGCCGTATGACTGATATGATACGAGGTACTCTTCTCAATCTCCATGAAGACCGGATCATTCATGCAGGCGGCGGCGATCAGTGCCATATCATAAGCGGTGGTCACATGTTTCTCGTTCGTAAGGCCGTTCGGATTGTGAAAATCCGAATGAAGACACCCTAAAGAGGCGGCCCGCTCATTCATGAGCGTACAGAAATCCTCCACACTTCCGGAAATATGCTCGGCCAGCGCATTGGCAACTTCGTTGGCCGATTTGAGAAGAAGCGCATACAGGCACTCTTCCACAGTAAGGACGTCTCCGGCTGCGGTCCCGATGGTTACCGCCCCCGACTCCAGATTCGTGGTGGCGCTTTCAGAAAAAGTGACTTCTTCCGAAAGACTGCACTGTTCACACGTAAGAAGCGCCGTCAGGATCTTCGTGACAGAAGCGGGATAGCGTTTCGTGTGCTCGTCTTTTCCATATAATACTTCACCCGTGTCCGCATCGATCACACAGGCGCTGACGGCAGAAAGATTCGCAGGAAATTCCGGCCACAGAGCAGAAAGCTCCTCCGGGGCCTCCTCTTCGGTCTCCCGGACGGTTTCTTCCGTCTCCGGAGATTCCATGGTTTCCGGTTCGGCATAGGCCGTAAAAAAGGTGCCGAACAGAAGCCCGACCGAAAGAAGGAGGGCCGAAAGCCGCATCGTTATTCTTTTTTTTGCAAACTTATGGATATCTGTCATTATTAAAACTTACTTTCCGTTTTCATTATAGACACGGAACGGATACAGGGAAAGAGACCCGGGATCCGCGTAATAAACAAGCACTTCCCCTCCGGATTCCGTGGAAAGCGCATCCTTGTCCACCTTGCAGTTGTCCTTCACAAAAGTCAGTTCCTCCCCGGTTTTTGTCCGGAGGGTAAATGACGTCATCATGTTGTTGACCACTTTTCCGGAAGCGCTCCGGATCGAATACTTCTTTTCGGGCAGGAAGGCGACAAATTCCACGCTGTCAGGATCCTCCACGATATTTCCTGAAAAAAGAACCGCCACTTCGCTTCCTTTGCTTACATCCGCAAAAATATCCCCGACAAACCGGCTTTCAATCGACCAGGCGTTTTCCTGATCCTGCCGGTCACAGAGCGTATACACATACAGCCCGCTTTTCTCACCGGGCTGCACATCGAGGCACAGGGCGTGCATGACGCCGAATACATCCCGCATTTCCCCGTCCCGGTCTTTCACCTCGACGAGCCCCGGATAAATCTCGGAAAGGCTTTGGGAAGCCGCCTCCGTCTCCGGCTCCGCAGCTTCTTTTCTTCCGCAGGAAGTGACAAGGAAAAGGACGCAAAGCGCTAAAAGGAAGAGCGCCCGGAGCTTCCCGGCGTACTCCCCGAGGACTTTTATCTGGTGCGGTGTATACTGTGCATCCTCCGAAACAGGAAGAAGCAGCCCGGAAAGAGCGGAACATTCCTCCGGAAAGTCTTTTTTCAGAGAGGTTAGGGTATCAAGTACCCGGGTCCTGAGCCGTTCTCCCCAGAAAAGCGGCATATATTCCGCCGCCTGATCCTTTCTCCCGAAGACAAAATCCGTGATCAGAGAGCGCATCCGGCATTTTCCCGTGACATAGTCCGTAAGGAACTCCCCGGAATAATCAAAAACATACGAATAGAGGAGATCTCTGATCTCACTTTCCGAAACTTCTTTTCCATCCTCCCGGCATCCGTCGAAGGAGGAAAGAAGAAGAAGGGAAGTTTCCGTTACCGAAAGGAACCTTTCCGGAAACCTTTCCGCGCTCCCGGGCTCTAAAAGCCCCGCTTCATGTTCCCAGAAAGAAAGAAGCGTTCCGCTTCCGGTTTCCTGAAGGACCGGCACCTTTCCGTCATAAAGATCCGTGAGAAAACCGAAAAGATTTTCAAAATAGACGCCGTACTTCGGAGTCTCCTCTTTCTGATAAGCCCTCATTCTCTCAATCGTAAGAGAGAGAAGCTCGGAAAGAGCCTCCCTGCTTTCGTCAATATAAATGTAACCCTGCTCTTCTTCTGTCATCTCTGCCCGTAGATAATTACCAGTACCCACACGATACACACAAAAAAGGAAATACCGCCGCCGATATAGGAAAACAGGCGGTTTTTCTTCTTTTCTGTCAGGGAAAGAAACGTAAACCACATCCCCATGAATCCCATCACAATGGCCGTAAAACCGGCAGCGCCCGCAAGAAGACCGGTCTTGCCCTTCTGTAAGATCCCGAGGGTGATCACGGCCGCCGTCAGAAGGAGCGAAACCAGCGAAAGGGCAAAGCTCAGCCAGCCATTGCCGGAGAACGGATATCGGATGTACGAATATTTTTTAGCCACTTTGATTCCTTTATTCAGTGTACTCAGGATGTCTTTATTCAGTCATTAACCGATTTATGATACCACATTTCAAGTCTTTCTGCTACTGTGAAACCGGTTTTTTCATAAAGCCGTAAGGCCGGGAGATTCTGCGAACTCACCTCAAGGACCGCAATCTCACAAATGTCCGAAAACTCCCGGAGCGCCTTTTTAAGAAGCCTTTCCGCACTTCCTTCCCGCAGATGGGAGGCATCCGTACGAACGTCATACAGATAGGCGGACACACCTTCCACGTTGGCAAAAAGCTCCGAATGTTCATTTTCAAAATGAATCCCGGTCTCCTCTGTGAAAGAAGAAATACTTCCAGACGGCGCAAGCTCTTTTTTCATGAGGAGCTCATCATATTCATGCGTACAGGAAAGATGCAGAAGCACCGACCGGGCGTTTCCCCGGGGGTCCGCCTGAAATTTCCAGACATATTCCCCGGTCTCATAATCCTCCCTGCATTTTCCAAGAAGCCTCCGCATTCTGCCCTTCCCGCGGAACTCCGGGCGGGTAAAGGCGCAGATCTCATCCACGGGAATACCGTCATACGTCTCTCCCAGTTCAAAAAAAGCAAGGAAAGAAACGGTACTGCCGCCGCTTTTGGAGAGGTAGTACCCGTCTGCATCGAGCGGAACGGAATACCCTGTACCGTCATGCGCATTGCAGAGGGACACGATTTCCGCGATCTCCCCTTTTTCTTTTTCTGACAGCCTATCCTTCATCTGCCGTCACCAGCACCTTTTCCACCCGGAGACCGTCCACGCTCTCCACGGTAAAATGAAGACCAAGCGTCCGGAAACTGTCTCCCTTTTTCGGGAATTCCTCCAGGTATTCGATCACACAGCCCCCGACCGTTTCCGATTCGTACGGAAAATCCTCTTCAGGGATTCCGAATTCCTCCAGAAAATCACCGATCGGCATATCTCCGTCCACCGTCCAGGTGTTCTCTCCGGTTTTCCGGAGGTCCTCCTCCACGGTATCGGTTTCGTCCCAGATCTCACCGACGATTTCTTCGAGGACATCCTCCAGCGTGAGGATTCCCTCCGTACCGCCGTATTCATCGGTCACGATCGCCATATGCTGCTTGGCTTCTTTCATTTTCCGGAGAACGATCGGAAGATCCATCGTCTTATACACGTAGACCGGCGGCATGAGAATGTCCTCCAGGACGATATCCTCCGGGGAATCCGCCCTCGTGAGAGCCTTGAAAAACCGATTCAGGTGCAGGATTCCGATCATATTGTCGACACTGTCCTCATAGACGGGGATCCGGCTGTAGGGTGTCTTCCCGATCACCTCCATTACTCCCCGGATGCCGTCCCGGATATCGATGGCCTCCATATCCACGCGGCTGGTCATGACCTCCTGTGCCGTTGCAGCCGGAAAATCGATGGCCGCCTGCAGAAGCTCCGAACAGTCTTCAGAAAGAACGCCTTCGTCTTCAGCAGTTTCAATGATCGAAGAAAACTCCAGTGCCGTCTCCTCTTCCGAAGGATCCGAGGCTTCCTCCCGGATATTTTTCGTGAGAAATCCGGTGAGCGAAGTAGTCAGCAGGACCAGCGGACGGAAGATCCGCATCAGCAGAAGAATTGCCGGAGCAAATAAAAGAGAAAGACGGTTGGCATTCTTTTTTGCCGTAATCTTCGGCACCGTTTCGCCGAATACGATCACAAGAACGGTGATCACCACCGTTGAGATCCAGGAAAGATCGTCCCTTCCCGCAATCAGGATGACAAGCACGGAACCGAGGGAGGAAGAGGCAATATTCACCAGATTGTTGCCGATGAGGATGGAGCTTAAGGCATCCTCAAAGCTTCGGATGATCGTAAGCACCTTCACAGCCTTCCGGTCTCCTTTTTCCGCCATGTTTTCCATGCGGACCTCGTTTACGGAGGAAAAGCTCATTTCCGATGCGGAGAAAAAGGCGCTGAGCAGAAGACACAGGAGGATCCCGGCTGAAAGAAGAAGTACTGCTGTCATACGCTTTCTCCTTTCACGGGATCATTCTCGTCATAAATATCGCCGACCAGTTCCTCAAGAATGTCTTCGATCGTAATAATGCCGAGGGTGGCCCCGGAGTTCTTTTCCCGTACCACCGCCATGGTGACTTTTGCGGCGCTCATCTTTTCCAGAAGATCGTCGATATCCGTCTCCGGATCGGTATAATATACTTTGGAGAGGCAGCTCTGTGTTGACGGGAAGCCGCCCGTCCGGTACCACGAAAGGAAGTACTTTCTGACGGAAAGCATTCCCGTGATATGGTCAATGCTTCCATGACAGACCGGGATCCTAGAATGATTTTCGTTCCGGATGAAATCAAATTTTTCCCGGTCACTCCAGCTGTCATCGATGGCCCGGATTCCCTCCGTCACGGTCATGATGTCCGCAGCTTTCTTTTTTTCAAAGGACAGCGCCTGCGTCAAAAGCTCTGCCTGTTCCTCATCCATTTTGCCGTCTTCCGTGTAGTCCTCGATGATATCCTGAATCTCCTCCTCCGTTACGGAAACCTCTGTCTCTCCGGAGATTCGCGAGGATACGAAATTGCCGATTCCGGTAAGGATCCGGGAAAGCGGAGCAAAGATCTTCATCAGTACCAGAAGAATACCCGCCGTTTCCATGGCAAAGAATTCGGGCCTTTTTTTGGAAATAGTCTTTGGGAGCATCTCTCCGGCAAAGAAAACCACCACCGTGGTAAGTACCGTACTCACGGAAACCGCATTTAAGCCCCATTTCCGGGTTACCATGGTCGTGACCAGAGAGGCCATCAGAATGTGGACGATATTGGTGCAGATCAGAAGAGTCGTCACTGCAGACGGAAAATGATCCAGAACATAGAGCGCTTTTTTTGCACTCCTGTCTCCGCGTTCGGCTCCGGTACGAAGCTTTGTCCGGGAGGCTGAAGAAATGGCGGTCTCTGTCAGCGCAAATAAAAATGCAAGCATTAAAAGAACCGCTGTGATGATCAGATACGATCGACTGTCGCTGTCCATAAGGGCAGTTTACTCCTTTCTTTTACATAAAATATTTTTCAATGAATGTTTTGTTCATTGCATACTTTCTGATTCTTGCGGGCGCAAGTTTCCGATAGCCTTTTCCGAGCCGGAAGCCGGTGTATTTTGCCGCGGATACGAGGAACAGATGCGGGATCCTCCAAAGATTTCCGGTTCCTGCAAGGTGTCTGGCGCTTTGGAGCACGAGCTTCACGCCTTCTCCTTCCGAGGTGATTCCGCCGAATACCTCCGGATGCATGGCCTGGCTCATCCCCAGATCAAAATTGCGGTGGAACTGGTCTTTCGCCGTGTAATGATGCGAATGGATCACTTTCGCCTCCGCCTCATACCGGATACTGTAGCCGGCTTCAAGGAGAGCCCGGGCGCAGATCATATCCTCATTAAAAATCGCGTGATCCGTAAACCCGCCCACGGCATCATAGGCGCTTCGTTTATAGGCGCAGCAGACATTGGAAGCAAAAAAGGTTTTGATCCCGAGCCGGGGAAGGTCTCCGATCGTCTTCACGGAAGATTCCGCCGGATAGTTAAATTTCCTCGTGAACTTTTCCTCTTCTCCGGAATCCTCCCCGGGAAGCTGACGGCCGTAGCAGAGAGCATGCTCGCCTTTTTCTCCGCTTCCTTCGGAAAACAGTCCCCGGATCAGCCTCTCGCAGAGGGTTTCATCCCAGGGCACCGCATCGTCCGTCATCATAAGGAAGGCCTCCGCCCCGGAAAAAGAAACCCCCGCCCGCCTTGTGGCTGCGTGGTCAAAATCCTGTTTCCGGACCGCATGGACCTCGCAGCCCGGATATTCCGTAAGAGACTCCCCCTCTTCGAGGGTTTCCATGAGAATGATCTTTCCGGGCTTCCATGTCTGGATTTCGAGCATCGAAAGGAGACGGGAGAAGCTCTCTCCCGGATGGTAGACCGGTATGATGATGTCGAAGGTATGGTGTGTCATATATTTATTGTATTCCGGGGAATCTCCTGTCGCGGCGCCAGGAGATTCCCCTCTTTGATGCTTTAATCCGCAATCTGGAATCCTGCGACGAGGAGGGACATGAGCGCGGCATAGGACCCCGCCGCTCCCGTGATCCCCCAGATCCCGGTGAGCCACAGGGAAAGCCCCTGCGCCACGAAGGCCGTGACAAGGTATACGATAAAGATCTCCCGCTGTTTCCGTTTCATCACAAGGATGTAATACGAAAGGTTGGCCAGTGCATAGAGCCCGCCGCCAAAGATGATCAGAACAAATTCCGCGGTATGCGCTGTCAGCTCGCCGTGATACCCGTCCCCGAGAATCTTCTCGCAGATCCCGAGCGCTGTCTTCCCGAGAAGCAATACGGCTGCGACGGAAAAGACCGTAAGACCCCCG
>JAZUHZ010000116.1:0-9678 GCA_045642005.1 Candidatus Avilachnospira sp. | reverse complement strand
ATCCTTAAATTTCCTGATCCTCGGTTTCTGTGACGGCGTGACCAGTGGTTTCGCGCTTCCCGTGGCGCAGGCGTTCGGCGCCGGAAACGAAAAGGCGCTCCGCCGGTATGTGACAAACTCTGCCATTCTCAGTGTGATCATCACGGTGATCCTGATGGCTCTGGTGCTTCCCCTGACCGGAAAACTCCTTACGCTGATGGGAACGCCGGAATCCCAGTACGGGTTTGCCTACAGCTATATCTTTATCATCTTTCTCGGGATTCCCGCGACCATGCTTTACAACATGCTGGCCGGGATCATCCGGAGCCTCGGCGATTCGAAAACGCCCATCTATTTCCTTCTGATCGCCTCCGCCTTAAATATCCTCGGCGACATTCTCCTGGTCAGCGTTCTTCACATGGGAGTGGCCGGTGCCGCCTGGGCCACGGTGGGCAGCCAGCTGATCTCCGGGGTGCTGTGCTTTTTCTACATGGTACGGAAATTCCCCATCCTGCATATGGAAAAGGAAGACTGGAACTATGAGGCGGCAAGCGCCGGATATCTTCTGGAAAACGGCCTTCCCATGGGGTTTCAGTTCTCCATCACCGCAATCGGCGGCGTGATCCTGCAGTCGGCTGTCAATTCGCTGGGCCCGGTTTACGTGTCGGCTCAGGCAGCAGGGCACCGGATCACCATGCTTCTGATCGCGCCGTTCAATGCGTATCTCAATGTATCCTCCACCTTTACCGGGCAGAACATGGGCGCCGGGCGGTTCGACCGCATCAAAAAAGGCGTGCTGTGGGGGCATGTGATTCTGTATGTCTTCTGGATCGTGGAATCCGTCGGGGCGACGATCCTCGGAGACCGGATGCTGCTCCTGTTCCTTACGAAAGAAGATGCGGCACTTGTGAGTGAGCCCGCCATGCTTTCCATTCTCTGCTTCACCTACGGAATGTTCTTCCTGACGACCGTGCAGGTGGTCCGCCTGGCCATCCAGGGAATGAGTTTTTCCCGTCTGGCACTGGTGGCCGGCATGCTGGAAATGATTGCCCGGGCCGGATGCGGCCTCTGGCTCGTACCCCGGTTCGGTTATCCCGCCGCCTGCCTTGCGGCCGCGATCGGCTGGTTCCTTGCGGACCTCTTTCTGGTTCCGGCCTTTGTCGTCTGCTTCCGGAA
Organism: Candidatus Avilachnospira sp.; assembly: GCA_045642005.1. Taxonomy (GTDB): domain Bacteria; phylum Bacillota; class Clostridia; order Lachnospirales; family Lachnospiraceae; genus Avilachnospira. The sequence continues at coordinate 8,523 of JAZUHZ010000116.1, read as the reverse complement.
ACGCCGGGCGGAATACGAAAACGCAGTGGGCGGAACAGTGCAGGGTGTGTGAATAAGTGACAGAAAGAAGTGCAGTATGAATCAGATAGAGAAAGAAAACAGAGAATCCGCGTACCGGTGGGTCATCGCCGCCATCAGCTTTCTGATGGTAGCCACGTCGCTCGGCTTCTGCAGCGGCAATAAAAGCCTTTACCTCCGGGCCATGACGGAAGCCCTCGGGATCGAGCGCCGGTTCTTTTCCATCGGGGACAGCTTCCGCTACATTACGACCGCGGTCCTCAACCTTTTCTTCGGCGCGCAGATCGTGAAGATGGGCCCGAAAAGGATGATCCTTGCGGGATTTGCGGCGCTGATCGCCTCCTGCCTTCTGTATTCTGCCGGAACGACGCTCCCCGTGATCTATCTCGCGGGAATCCTTCTTGGCGTGGGAATTGCATGGTGCACCACCACGGTGGTGGGCTATGTGATCAGCAAATGGTTTACGGAGCACCGCGGAACGGTCATGGGATTCGTGCTCGCCGCCAACGGTCTCGGGGTGGCAGTGGCCGCCCAGATCATTTCCCCGCTGATCGATTCCGCACCCTTCGGCTACCGGAAAGCCTATCAGCTGACGGCCGCTGTGCTTGCCGCCATCGCGGTGCTCGCGCTCCTTTTCTTCCGGAATGAACCGAAGGGGTATCAGGGCACCGAAGAGCTTCCCGCCGGGAAGAAAAAGAAGCCGAAACGCGCGAGGAAATGGGTCGGCATTCCCTACGAAGAAGCCAGAAAACACGCGTATTTCTGGATCCTCATGATCTGTGTGCTCCTGATCGGCATCGCCGTTCAGGCGGCCAGCGGGCACACCGTCGCCCATTTAAAAGACATCGGACTGGATCCCGTATTTGTGACCAATGTCTGGAGTTTCCACGGTCTGACGCTGGCTCTGGCCAAGATCCTGGCCGGGTACTGCTTCGATAAATTCGGCCTCCGGGTCACGCTCCTCGGATGTGAGCTGGCCGGGGCGGTGTCGATCTTCCTTCTGGCGCTTTCTTCCGCCACGACCCCGGGGATCGCGGCCATCGGCGCCACGGTGATCTCCTTCTCCCTGCCGCTTGAGAACATCATGCTCCCCCTGATCGCCGCGGATCTCTTCGGAGATCTCTCGTATGCGAAAATCATGGGGATCATCGTTGCCATGAACACAGCCGGTCATGCCGTCGGCGCACCGCTCACGGACTGGATGTATGATATTTCCGCGAATCAGTCCTATCAGACGATCTTTTTCATATACGCCGCGCTTTTGGCGGCAGTCGCCGTGGTTTTCGAAGTCCTTCTTCGGAAAGCCGCGAAGACACGCGACCTTGTGATCGCCGCGCAAACCGAAAAAGACGCATAAAAAATCCGCCGTCCTTTGTGACGGCGGATTTGGCAATATCAGCTTCTTACGGCGGATTTTCAAGCACTTAATCCGGCAGTTCCGAGATATGGAGCACGGTGGTGCCGTGGTAGTCCCGGAAGCCGCATTTCCGGTAGAAGGCGGCCGCCTCCTCATAGGAAACGATGGTGATCGTGGCAAATCCCTCGTACCGCCGTTTGACGATCGAAAGGAGCCTCGTGCCGATACCGCTCCGCTGGTATTCGGGCCGCACCAGAAGATAGGGTACATAGGCATTCATGACCTGATCGGACATGACGGCAATGAGCCCGATAAGCTTCCGTCCTTCCCAGGCGGAGATCACGGTCTCATAATTTTTCATCGCCTCCGTAAGCTTTTCGGGATACTGTCCCGAGCCCCAGTTCACGGAAAGAAAAAGATCGGTAAGATCCTTTGCCTGAAAATACCTTCCGGTTTTATATTCGATACTCATACGGTCACCTCATTTTATTCAGTATAACACCATTTCCGGAGAAAGGAAAGCATATGACAGAAGAATTAAAAAGAATCAAAAACGAGAGCCTCGGGCACGGCATCACCGGCGCCACAGGCCTTTCGTGGCTTTTCTGTGTGAACAGCACGATGGCCTCGCTTCCGCGCTTTGAAATCTCCAAGGAGGAGCAGGAATACCTTCGGATCCTCGCCCGGAGAGTCCGGGAACTTTCGGAGCTTCCCGTGCAGGAAGAGAGAAAGAAGCTCTGGAAGGACCATCTTTCCTTAAAGGAAACACGGCCGGTCATCTTTATCGATCCGGAAGGGGCGTGGTACGAGATCATCCCGCATACAAAGCTAAAGTGTCAGAATGACCTGGCCCGGGTGTGGGAGATGCGTCTTCGGAAAGAGATCTTCTGGCAGGAGCACATCGGGGACGATCGTGTATGCCGCGATGAGTTTTCCTGGCAGGATATTGTGACCTTCTCCGATTTCGGCCTCCGGGAGAAAAAGATCGGCGCCGGCGGCGGACGGGCCTACAAGGTGGTGCCGGTGATCGAGGATTACGAGCGGGATCTTCCGAAACTGCATTACCGGGAGGTCATGTACAATCGCGAAGCTTCGGCGCGGGTCGCGGAACTCTGCCATGACACGTTCGACGGCATTCTCACCGTCAAACGGGACTACGCTTACTGGTATTCGGCCGGCCTGTCGGTGGATGCGATCTCCCTCAGGGGATTCGACAATTTCCTCTATGATTTTTACGATTACCCGGAAGAGCTGAAGGCATTGATGGCCTTCCTCCGCGATGACTGGCTCCACATGCTGTCGGTCCTGGAGGAGAATCGCCTTCTTACCTTAAATAACGGCGGCGAATTCATGGGAACCGGCGGATACGGCTGGTGCGATGACCTGCCCGCGAAAGATTTTGATCCGTCCAGGGTGCGTCCCATTGACATGTGGGGATACGGGGAAAGCCAGGAGACCGTCAGCACCTCCCCGGCCTTCTTTGACGAATTTATCCTCACCTATCAGCTGCCCATCCTGGAAAAATTCGGCCTGAATTCCTACGGGTGCTGCGAACCTCTCGATACCCGGATCGACCTTCTCATGAAGAAGGTTCCGCGACTCCGGAAAGTCGTGGTATCACCGTGGTCCAATTTAGAGTTCATGTCGGAGAAACTGAAACGGGATTACGCCCTCTGCTGGAAGGTGAATCCCGCCCGGATCGCCACCCCGGAAATCGACGAGGATGTGATCCGGAAGGAACTCAGGGACGGTTTCGCAATCACGAAAAAATACGGATGTACGGTCGAGGTCTTAAACCGCGATATCCAGACGCTCGGATGGAATCCGGAAAACGCTGCCCGATGGGCCCGCATTGCCATGGACGAAGCTCACCGGTACTGATTCTTTTTACGCTTCACAACGGACCCCTTTTCAGGTATAATAAACTGATTAACCACGGAGGTGCATCATGATTCGCTTCACATTGAATAAAGAAGAGAAAGAAAAAGACCCCGGCCTTTACACCTACGAGGATGAAACCGGCCTCCGGGCCTACAAACGGACCGCCGTTTTCATGCTGATGAAAGCCGTCCGGGAACGGTGCGGGGAACAGGCGAAAGTCTGGGTGGAATTCAACTACCGCGGCAATTATTTCATCACCGTGGAGGGCGTTACGGTGGACTCCGTGCTGGCGAAAAGCCTCAAAGCCTGCATGCAGGAATACTGCCGGGAAGCTATCGTCATCAACCGGATCAATGTGCCCATGCTGAACATACCGGCCGGCATCCGGGAGACGGGGGAGGATGACAGCGTCCTCCGCTACCGGATCACCACCCGGGTTAACTACCAGGAACTGGACGGCTATTACGCCTATTTCGCCGATCATATGCTGCCGGATACCTCCTTCGTCACAAATTTTGACCTTGTCGCCATGAACGGCGGGCTGCTTCTTGTCTTTCCGGACCGGAACGATTTTTCAAAGCTCAACGAAGCCGTCCCGTCCGGCAAGCTTTTCGATACGCAGTTTTCCAGCCAGGCGTGGGCCTATGACCTCGGGATCGTGACGCTCGCCGATATGAACGACATGGTCTGCGAAGGCCGCAGCGAGGACATCATCCTCATGCAGGAGGCCATCTTTGAGAAGCGGATCGGGGACGTGGCCGCGCGCATTGCGGAGGAAAAGAAAAAATTCGTCTTTCTCGCGGGCCCGTCGTCTTCGGGAAAGACCACGACAGCGAACCGCCTTTCCGTACAGCTCCGGGCTTACGGCCTTTCTCCGAGGATCATTTCCGCGGACAATTACTTTAAGAGCAAAGAGGACCAGCCGCTCCTTCCGGACGGTTCGAGAGACCTGGAATCCATCGGAACCGTGGACACGGATCTTTTCAATGCCGACATGCTCCGGCTTCTTTCCGGAGAGGAGATCGAGCTTCCGACCTACAATTTCATCACCCGGGAGCGGGAGTATAAGGGAAACCGGATCCGTTTCACAGAGAAGACCGTTCTCATTGTGGAAGGCATTCACTGCATGAATCCGGTCTTCTCGGAGAGGATTCCGGAGGAAAACAAGTTTCTTCTGTATGTTTCGGCGCTGACACCGCTTTGTGTCGACGCGGCCAATCATATTCCGACCTCGGACTGCCGGCTTCTCCGGCGCATTATCCGGGATGCCCGCACCCGCGGCTACAGCGCGGCCCAGACGATCCGGCAGTGGGTCAAAGTGCGGGAAGGAGAGGAGGAGAATATCTTCCCCTATCAGGAAAATGCGGATGAGATCGTCAATTCGGCGATGATCTATGAGCTCTGCGCGATCAAAACCTATGCGGAGCCGCTCCTTTTCAGGATCGGACCGGACGAGCCGGAATACGACGAAGCGAGGAGACTTCTGAAGTTTTTAAGCTTCGTGCTTGCCGTGCCTACCCAGGCCATTCCCATCACCAGCGTGATCCGGGAGTTCATAGGAGGCTCCTACTTTGACGTCTGACAGAAAAACCCATGAACTTGCCGCAGCCGGGATCATCGCGGCGTTCTATGTGGCGCTGACGCTTCTTTCCAATGCCGCAGGACTTGCGAACGGGATGGTACAGCTCAGGATCTCCGAGGCGCCCTGCGTTCTCCCGGTGGTCACGGGAGCCGCGGTACCGGGCCTTTTCGTCGGCTGCCTGGCCGCCAATCTCCTGACCGGCTGCGCTCTCTGGGACGTGCTCGGCGGAGCCCTGGCCACCCTTCTCGGAGCATGGATGACAAGGAAACTCCGGGACCGGAAGTTCCTTCGCCGCCTGCCGCCGGTCCTTACCAATACGCTCATTGTGCCGATCCTTCTGGCAAAGGTATACGGAGTTACAGCTGCCTGGCCCGTGCTCGCGGCCGGCGTATTTGCGGGAGAAGCTGTCTCCTGCGTCGTGCTCGGCGGGATCGTGCTTCGAATTCTTGAAAAAAACAGGAAACTGATGAAACTCTGATGACAGAAACAGGAAAGAAAAAAAACGGAGCCCGGGAAGTGGCATTCTGCGGGATGGCGGCCGCGCTTTCCGTGGTGGTCCTGTGTCTTGCCGCCGTGATCCCGGTCCTTACGTATCCCGCCCCGCTTTTTATCTCCGGCATCCTGGTGCCGGTCCGGAAAAACTTCGGAAGGGGACCGGCATTTCTTACCTATGTGACGGTCTCTCTTTTAGTGATCATCCTCGGGGCCGACAAAGAAGCCGCCTTTTTCTATGTCTTTTTCGGCCACTGGCCCCTTCTCAAGGAAACATTTGACCGGATCCGGCCGAAGGCGCTCAGCTCAGGTGCCAAAGTTCTTTTCTTCACGGCGCTGACCGCTCTGATGTACACGCTTCTTATCCGCATCCTCGGTCTTAGAGGGATTGCTTCGGAAAACCGGGCGCTGGACTTAATCTTTTACATACTTTTGGTGGCGGTCATGATGATGTATGACCGGCTGCTCACGAGACTTCTTTCAGGGAGGATCCCATGGAACAGAATGAAACTACGGAAAAACTGAAAGCTTCCCCGCGGACGCCTTCGAGGTACGAAACCTCCCGCGGAAAACGGAGAAAAGCCGCGCAGGGAAAGGCTATCCTGATCGCCGCCCTTCTGGGTGCGGTCCTTTCCGGCGTGGTCACCTATCTTGTTTTTTATAAAAAAGCGCAGAAAGAATATGAACATCTCCGGCAGCCCATCATCATCGAGGAAAGCGAAGTACTCGATAAGCTGAAAGGAAACCTGGAAGCCGGCACCGGCGTCACCACGTCTTTAAGGCAGAGCTTCAAAAACTACCTGATCATCAACGACGGCAGCCGTTATATCTTCGCCCCGATCGATTACGACCTGAAAATGCATAATCGGGTGAAGGAGAATCTTGACACGGGCGGAGCGATGTGGTCCTATGAGAAAAAAGGGCGCCCGCTCGCGAAAAAGGGTATCGACGTCTCCAGCCACCAGGGCCAGATTGACTGGGCCAAAGTAAAAGCGGACGGTGTGGAATTTGCCATCTGCCGGGCCTGCTACCGCGGATACGGCGAAGAGGGAAACCTCAGGGTGGACGATACGTTTGAGTACAACGCGGGCAATGCCGCGGCCAATGATATCACGGTCGGCGCGTATCTCTTCAGTCAGGCAACGGATAAAAAAGAGCTCGATGAGGAAGTGGAACTTCTCTTAAAGACCATCGAGCCCTATGAGATCAAGGGTCCTGTGGTCATGGATATCGAGATCGCCAATGCCGGAGAGGGCCGGGCGGATCAGCTGGGTCTTGAGGAACGGACCGCCCTGGCAAAGCGTTTCTGCGAGAAGGTGCGGGCAGCAGGATACGAGCCGGCGCTTTATTACAACTACGAAACAGCCCTTCTTCTCCTCGATGTCACAGAACTGGAAGACTGTGACAAGTGGTACGCGAGCTATACGTCGGATTTCTATTATCCCTACTACTATAAATACTGGCAGTATTCGGAAGCTGGAACGGTGAACGGGATCGAGGGGAAAGTAGATCTCGACCTGTGGTTTGAAGATTAAATTTTTCCTTCGTACGTCGCGTGCGAAAGTCTCTCTGATCACACATTTCCGGCTTATGAGCGAAAGCTCTTTCGTCTCGCCACGCTCCCGGAGACGGTTTCAATATGTTTCTGCTGCGCCCTCATAAGCATGCGCGGGGGTCATCCCGCGCATAATCGGGCTTGCATAAACATTTGAAACTCGTCTCCTCCCGCTACCGCTCGTCGAAAGAGCTTCCGCTCAACGCCTGGGGTTCCGCAGAAGCGGAAGAAAGATTTCCGGCTCAAGAGAGATTCCCTGCTTAGTCGTTTGTGATTTTCAGGAGCGGCGCGGAAGAAAGTCTCTCTCAGGATCACGATAGCGGAGAACTTCGAGTTTTTCATGATTTTGAAGCCCGGAGTGGGCGGTGGATGGGCACCGCCGCCCGCTTACGGAGGGCGCGCAAAATCATAGAAAAACCGAAGGGCGGAGCGTGTGATCAGAGAGAGATTTTCTGCAGCAGAGCGGATTATCAAGCAATTATCGGTATACAAAAACTATATATAAGGAATAAACGAACATGAAAAAAATCCAGTTTTCAGCGGCAGACTGTTTTTACGACCGCTTCTGTCAGGACTACACCCTCCGGACCAACGCCGCCGGTGCCATTCTCACCGGAAATATGAAGATCTCCTCCTACCGGGTAGAGGGCCTCGGAAATGCCACGATCATCCGGGTGCCGGGCGCCTTAGGAAAGAACACGGAAGCGGCGGTATTTGCCCCGCTTTGGAAAGACGCTCCCGTCTTTATGATGGACCGCGTGAAGACCCTTGTCCGGGATGAGATGAGCATCAATATCCTCGATGCCGGTCTCACAAAGATGTACTACCGCCAGTTCTCCAATATCTCGGAAGACTATGCCAAAATCCCCGACGCGGACTGCGAGGAAGGCTGGTATCAGAATCTCCTCGTGCAGGGCAGCATCGCCAAAAACATCAAAGGACATGAAGAGGCGGCCGCCATGCTTGAGGACTACATCGGCGCCTACATAAAGATCATGGAATTTGCGGAGAAGTGCGATCCGGAAAAGAAAGCGGAAAAACTCAGAGAGTTTGCCGCCTCCTTCGCCGGATGCGGCTCCAAAAGCTCAGCCACGCTCGAAAAAGCCGTAGGCGCGGATAAGCTGCAGGAATATCTTACGCATACAGTATTTGCGGTGCCCGTATGACAGACAAAGAATTCAAAAAGAAAACCCTCCGGTTTGCCCTCCGGCACGCCTCGGTGATCGTCCCGGCCGCTGCCGGCCTTGCGGTCTTTTCCGCAGACCAGCTCTTGAAGGACTCTGTGGAAAAAAGGCCCGATGATATTTTCCCGCATGCGGTAAGCAAAAAGATCCCGGCACTGACGCTCCGGAAACTTCACAACGATGGATTTGCGCTCGGAGTGGGAAAGAATCACCCGAAACTGACGAAGGCGGCGCCGCTTCTTTCGACGGGACTTTTAGCCGGCATGTTCGCGGCAAAGCCCGGAAAAAACTTTGTGGAAACGATCGGAGGAAGTGTGCTTTTAGCGGGGGCGGCCTCCAACATCTATGACCGCTTCCGGAAAGGATATGTGGTCGATTATCTCCATGTGAATAAAGGCCCGCTCGGGAAAATCGTCTTCAATCTCGGCGATGCCGCCATCGCCGCCGGCGCCAT
>JAZUHZ010000115.1:0-4086 GCA_045642005.1 Candidatus Avilachnospira sp. | reverse complement strand
ATCAACCTCCTGAGGGAGGGCCTGGATATCCCTGAAGTATCCCTGGTAGCGATCCTCGATGCCGATAAGGAAGGATTCCTCCGAAGCGAGACCTCTCTGATCCAGACCATCGGCCGTGCCGCCAGGAATGCCGAGGGGCATGTCATCATGTATGCGGATGTCATCACGGATTCCATGAAAAAAGCCATTGATGAGACACAGCGCAGAAGAAGTGTCCAGGACGCCTACAACCGGGAGCACGGAATCACACCGCAAACTATCAAAAAGGCGGTACGTGACCTGATCACCATCAAAAAAGCAGCCGATGACCGAACCGGCAGGTCCTCAAAGGATCCGGAATCCATGACCGAATCCGAACTGATGAAACTCGAAAAAGAGCTGAATAAAAAGATGCGTGCCGCTGCCGCGGAACTCAATTTCGAGGAAGCCATGGTCCTTCGTGACCGTCTCACGGAAATCCGAAAGCTTTTGTATGACAAAAATACCTGACCGTGCGGTCAGGCAGCATTATAGGCCTTTTTTCAAAAGAATTGCAATAGGGTAAAATCCGGGATTTCCCGGAAAACACGTAACAGACTGTTGCGGAAATCCCCGCAGTATATGGCGGAAAGCGGATTCTTCCTTTACAGGATCCGCTTTTTTATTTTCGAAAGTTGTCCCGGAAATCAGACGGAAAAACCGTCTTTCCGGTAACGGTACCACTCATGGAGAAGGCTGACATACCCTGCCTCCTTCAGGTCCGTATACCGGAACCCGTATCGTTTCCCGGAACGGGTTCCTGACGCAAGAACCCTTGCCCAGTACTGCATATACCGGTCAATTTCCCGAAGGGAACGGTCCGTGTTGATCAGCGGAAAATACCACCGGGTCCATGTCAGTTCCGAACTCACGTCACAGTCAAAAAACTTCCGGTTCATCGCCCGGAGAAAAGCCCGGGCCGCCTGATCATTCCGGGCACCTTTCCGCACCTGCCACCGGCGGATATTTCTGGCTTTCCGCCGGATTTTTGCCTTCAGTTTTTCTTTGGATACCGGAGAAATGTCTACGGTCCCGTTCTCATAACTGATTCCGAGAAACGTCCACATCTGCCCGGGATCCGTCCGGATCTCTTTCTCGGGGTTCAGGCTGAGTTTCCTTTCGGTAAGAATCTCACGGATCCGTTCTTCCGCCGCCTCCCGTTCTTCCGCCGTATCCGTAAAGACGATAATATCATCCGAATAGCGGGCATACAGGAGTCCCTTTTCGGAAAACTCCCGGTCCATCTCCCGGAGGTAGATGTTGGCAAGAAAGACCGCAAAGGGAGTTCCCGCCATAACGCCTTTCTCCTCCTCGATGACTCTCCCCCGGTCCAGAGCTCTCCTGTCAAGGAGCATGCTCCGAAACATCTCATAAAGTGGCTTATCATCTGCGAGCACTGCAGAAAGATCCCGGAGCATGAGATCCGGATCGATTGAATTAAAGTAATTATGGATATCGGCCTTGTAGGTGAATTTTTCGCGTATTCCCGCGCTCGAGAGAATCCTGCCCATGGCTTTTGCCGTTCCGTAGGAAACGCGGAAGGAATACAGATTTTCAGAAAATATGCCATCATACTTTCGGAGAAGAAGCCAGGTCAGAAGTTTCAGCACATAGTTTTCTTCCCTTGGATAGGTATAAACCACCCGTTTCTTTCCGGTGTTCATTTTCCGGATCATCTTTTTTTCCGGTACAGAAAAAGAGCCTCCGCAGAGGATACGCTCTGTCACAGGCAGATATTCCCGTCCGGTAATCAGTTGTAAGAGATCCGTCTCCTCGCTCTTCGTAAGATGCCGGTTTTCCTTTTTGTACTGAAAATACGCATCCCAGGAAGCAGGATCTGAAAGTTCCGATAGTATTGACATAATAGAAAAAACCGGGAGAAAAGGCTTTGAAAGCCGGCATCCGGCTTTACGGAACCGTACGCGGATCACTCCTGCAGAATGGCCAAAGGCTATTATCCGCGCTGTGTTCTTCACAGGGCATGAAATGCGTTCTCCCGGTCCTTATCAAATGAATCCTGTGATCAGAGCGCTTCGTTTACCCGCTCTGTCACATATTCCGGCCTGTTGCTGAATTCGTTCATGAAGCGAAGCGCCTTCACGCCGTTTTTCTCACAGGCATTCATGGTATTCACGACGGCAGCAACCTTGTAGCCGTTCTTCGGAACAAGAAGAAGGGCTGCTTTCGGTACACCGTTTACGGTAACAAGGACATCAATATCCGCTGCCTTTGCCGGAACATCCGCTGTGATTTTTGAAAGAGGAACGTTCTTTTCACAGGCGGCACCGGGGATATTTGCCTCAATGATCTCCGCAAAATATCCTGCATTTCCCCGTGAAACATACGGTGCTCTCGCAGTGTTTCCCGTCTCTTTCGGGGATGCGGTCTCTACCGATTCCGCAAACTTCTCCGCGGACTGAGCCCACTTGGATAACGCATCCTTCAGAGCATTTTTTGCCTCGGGATCCGCGTTCAGTTCCGCATTGGCCTCATTCATCGCCTCTGTCGCCTGATCGAGCGCTTCCACCTGCGCATCAATATTCTTCGTGTAGGCGTTGGTCAGCTTTTCCGACCACTCGTTCACCTTCGGCTGAAGAGCACTCTTCATGCCTTTTTCCACAGCGCCGCTGACAGCTTTGGAAAGACCGTCACCGACAGCATTTTTTACAAGGTTTCCCAGAAATCCCATACGATCAGTCCTCCAGGCCTTTTTTAATCTCGTCAATCTTGCCCTGAGCTTCTGCATATTTCTCCCAGGCTTCCGGGTAGGCTTCCTTTACAAAATCCGGATGTCCCGTGAAAAGGTCGGCAGCCACTTCCTCATAGATTTTCTTAATATCAATCTCGAGCTGTGTGATCTGAACCTTTGCTTTTCCTTTTTCGCCGAGGTCCTTTGCTTTATCAAGTCCTTTAACACCTGTCTCCAGTACCTTATCAAAAAGTCCCATGGATAAGTCCTCCTAGTCATAATAATAAAACGAGTATATAACATCGTGACCGGCTTGTAAAGTGTTTGTACAAAAAGAAATACAGGCGTACCGTTTCGGTACGCCTGCACTGACTATTAAACTGATCAGAATTTTCCTGCCTCGGCTGCCTGGGCAATGGCTACGGCAGTAGCCACGGTCATGCCGACCATGGGGTTGTTGCCGGCACCGATGAGACCCATCATCTCTACATGTGCGGGAACAGAGGAGCTTCCTGCGAACTGCGCATCACTATGCATACGTCCGAGGGTATCAGTCATACCATAGGAAGCGGGGCCTGCTGCCATGTTATCGGGATGAAGCGTACGGCCTGTGGCGCCGCCGCTTGCTACGGAGAAGTACTTCTTTCCGGCTTCGATTCTTTCCTTCTTGTAGGTTCCTGCCACAGGGTGCTGGAAACGGGTCGGGTTGGTGGAGTTACCGGTGATGGATACATCAACGTTCTCTTTCCACATGATGGCAACGCCTTCCGGAACGGAGTTCGAACCGTAGCAGTTTACCTTGGCTCTGGGTCCGTCTGAGAAAGACTTTCTGTAAACTTCTTTTACCGTATTGGAATAAGGATCGTACTCTGTCTCAACAAAGGTGAATCCGTTGATACGGGAAATGATCAGGGCGGCATCCTTTCCGAGACCGTTCAGGATGACACGTAAGGGGTTCTTACGAACCTTATTGGCATTATTGGCGATACCGATTGCACCCTCTGCAGCTGCGAAGGACTCGTGACCTGCCAGGAAGCAGAAGCACTCGGTATCTTCAGAAAGAAGCATCTTTCCAAGATTTCCGGGGCCAAGACCAACCTTACGGTTATCGGCTACAGAACCCTTGATGCAGAAAGCCTGAAGGCCTTCGCCGATGGCTGCAGCAGCGTCTGCTGCATTTCTGCAGTTCTTCTTGATAGCAATGGCTGCGCCTGTAATATAGGCCCAGCAGGCGTTCTCGAAGCAGATCGGCTGAATTCCCTTAATGAGGGAATAAACGTCAAGCCCTGCATCCTCGGTGATCTTTCTTGCTTCTTCGATATCCTTAATTCCGTAAGAGTTAAGGACCTTGGTAATGTTCTCTATTCTTCTCTCATAAC
>JAZUHZ010000114.1:0-2232 GCA_045642005.1 Candidatus Avilachnospira sp. | reverse complement strand
CGGAAAAGCCTTAACCCGATTCGCCCTTCTCGCTCTTCGGTTTTCCCGAAGGTCTTTTAGATACGCGTCTAAATCACCGTCAAGGGAAGCGGGCTTGTAGCTGCTATCATAGTCGAACACGGAGCTCTGTGTTTTAGATTTCGATCCGGAGCCGGCACTTCCGCCGTAATCCTGCGGATTCAGGTCGACCTTTTTCAGATACCGGTCTCTTGCCTGCTCATTGTAATGGCTCAGGTAATCCGGATCTCCGCCGGCATCGGCTATGTCGCGTTTTGCATTTTCATAATCAAAGTGGGACATTATTTCTCCTTCAGGAATACAAATCCACATGCTTGAATTCTGCCTCAAAGCGGTTGCATCCATACTTCAAGCCGAACCGTCTCCGCGTATCCGTTGTTTGAATCTATTATACAATATTACCCGAATCTATATACCAGAGTTATCAGAAACCCGGCGAAAGGCCCCTGGCTTTAGCCATGGGGAGTGTCAATTTTCGAGTTCTTCGAATGTCTTTTTGATTTATGCCAGAGCAGCCAGCAACTCCCCGTCACAATCCGATGACGTATACGATCTTTCTCTTCAGCGGCCCTTTTGCGAACTCCCTGTCACAGAGAAATTATATCATGGTTCTTTGTACAAAAAACAGGCATTAAATGCCTGTTTTTTGATTATCCAAGGATCGTTCCGAAGCTCAGAGAATATACTGAGAACGGATGAGCTCCCACAGCCCCAGTTCCTTCAGTTTGGCAACCGGTGCCCGGAAGGTAGCCGTGCATGTGCCAGGCGCACGCCCGATTTCCAGACCGCCGGTAATTGTCACCCGGTTCATTACCTGCGGAACAGTCATCCCCAGCAGATTTGCTGCCCGCTGGAGAGCGCTGTCTATGGCGGCATTCAGATTGGCACCCGTTCCGATGAAGGAAATCGGAGCAGCTTCTTCCAGTGTAACATTCCACTTTTCCGCCTCTGCAGCAGCAACTTTCTTCTCTTCCTCGCTGAGGGGCTTTGCCAGATACGGAAGATCTTCTTCCACCGGAATCAGAACCGGGCCTTCCAGCGCCAGTCCCTTGATGACGGATACCTGCAGCACAGCAACGCCGGAAACGTCCGTCGTGTGGCCGGCAATCTCGCCGTCTCCCTGCATAGCATGCATATCACCGACATACACTCCACCGCCGGGGATCCGGACCGGACAGATGAGAACAGCACCGGCACGGACTCTGTTAATATCCATGTGGCCGTCTGTCACATCCTTCAGCTGTTCCTGTGCAATTCCGTACTCGTGCGGTGCGTCTACGAGGAAGCATCCGAAGTCACCCGCATTGTGAGAATCCGGGGTATTCCGGATCGGAGTGGTACCCAGCTGACCCAGGAAGGGACGCATGCGGGCAACCATTCCGGGCAGATCTGAAGGTGCCAGAGAAACAACCGGGTTCTGGACAGAGTTGTCCGGTGTATGCATGAATTCTCTTCCCGCCGCTGCCGTCTTCTTTACTGCTTCCTCATCGAGGGTAATTCCCAGTTTCCTCTGTTCGTCAAAGGCAATCGTGTACCCGCTGGTAAACGCAAAGGGTGCCACGGGAGCACCGCAGTTGTCGCAGACGATGGAATCCGGGCCGATTCCTTCAAAGTGGCTCTTGGGATATAAGGTACCGCACTTCGGGCATTTGCCGGCCACGAACGGATCTCCGAGACAGCGATCCCCGAACACGGAGTCGTTTCCGGATGCGGTTCCGTCGGAAGTAACCTTTACGGAAAGAATCCGAATGGCGATGGCATCACCTACTTCTGCGCCTTCCACCAGCACAGGCCGAGTTACTTCATGTCCGCCGCGGATTTCCGGGGTGAGCATCGGGCCCCAGCAGCCGGGAGCCGTGTTGGCCACGATATAGCCGCCGTCCTTCACCGGTCCCAGCATCGGGACATCCGGGCCAAGGATGCCGTTCGTAAATTCATTTACGAGAATTGTGTCTTTTGCCATGTTATTCTTCCTTTCTTTGCGAAATTTTTGAAATCTGTGTTTTCTTTATATCATGAATTTTATGAAAATGCTATTTCCTATTATCGAAAACAGCCTCGAAACGAGTGTTCCGAGGCTGTTTTGTCAGTTGTTTCCGTCTTTCACGGCAGCAGTTCTTGTATCAGGTAAACATTATATCAATGAAATCCCTGCTGTTTGCACCAGATTTTCATTACCAGATCCACGGGAAGGAGCTTGACCAGACGGACCTG
>JAZUHZ010000113.1:0-7495 GCA_045642005.1 Candidatus Avilachnospira sp. | reverse complement strand
ACAACTACTTTTGTGGGTTCTGTTTTCATGATTCTTCTCCTTTATCTGAATCATCCCGATCACTGATCAGGACACTAAACACTTTGTTAATAATAAGGCTTTTGAGTATGGCAATGCCGGAAAATCCGAACAGAAACCATACAATACTTGTTGCCAGGAACCAGTATGTCGCAAAGACACAAAGACCCGGAATCAGTGCCGTAAGGAGCATCAGTGCAATACTGCGCGCGGGATGGGCCATTCCCATGATAAAAGCGTTTTTGATGGTCCGGAAAACGGTATTTTCAAATTTTGCCTGAACAGGAAACACCCAGCTTACGGTAAGCCACAAAAATACCGCCGCAAGGACATACACAACACTTACCGCAAACGGAAACCGGTCCGGGTTTGCCTTCACCACGCCGCTTCCGAGCCAGATGAGGATGCCGGCCGAAAGAAGCAGGAGTCCTATGGCTGTTCCTTTCCGGAAGTTCTCCCGGAACGCCCGGAAAAAAGGCTTTGCCACGCCAACGTCATTTTCCGCCGCCATTTTCTGCGCCACATAGCAGAGAGCCGAAGCGGAGGCGCCGATGGTCACTACCGGCAGGGAGCACAAAAGGAACAGAATATTGAGCACCATCATGTCTCCCACATAAGAAAGTCCTTTTGCAAGCCCCGAATCGGGCGAAAAAAGTCTTCCCATCTCTTACTTGATCGCGCCCATGCTCATACCGTTCACGATGCTCTTCTGCAGGAAGGCATACACGAGGATTGCCGGCAGAGCTGCGAGCACGAGACCTGCATACTGGAACGGGGGATTTCCCGTAAAGCGTCCGATCAGACCGTTTAAGGCCACCATGACTGTTCTCTTATCCATGCTCTTTAAGATGATCATGGGCGTAAAAAGATCGTTCCATGAATTGATAAAGAAAAAGATGATGGTCAGGGAGATGGCCGGCCAGCCCATGGGAATGACCACATTGCGGAGTCTTCCGGCAAAGCTGCAACCGTCAATCGTTGCCGCCTCAATGATCTCATCCGGGATTCCCTTGAAGTTGGCTGTCATGAGCATGGTGGTCTCCGGAAGGAACATGGCCCAGTTGGCGATCACGACGCCAAGCCAGTTATTGACAAGGCCGACTTTTGCAAAGTTGATGTACATCGGGATCATCGTCACCTGGGCGGGAACGAAAAGCGTCACGAGGAAACCAAGATAAAGGATCCTTGACCCCGGAAATTTGATCTTGGCGAAGGCATAGCTGGCCAGCGTTCCGAAAACGATCAGCCCTGCCACCGTCAGAACGGAAATGATGAAACTGTTCCTCATAAGCGTCAGGATCTGGAACTGACTGATCATCGATACAAAGTTCGACCACTGCAGATTTCCCATATCCGGAAGCGCAAACGGGCTGATATAATAATCACTCAGCGTCTTTAACGAGTTGATGAACAGGTAAAAGATCGGGTACAGGAACGAAATGGCCAGGATAAGAAGCACAAGGAAAATAAGGGTTCTGCCGAGGATATATCCGAATGATTTCTTCTTCATGACTCAACCCCACTTTCTTTCCGCTGCGTCGGAGACTCTCATCTCGATCGCGGTAACGACCATAACGATCAGAAGAAGCAGTACGGAAACGGCGCAGGCATATCCAAGCTGGTTTCCGGACTCAAATGCCTTATCATAAATGAAGTAGTCAAGCGTCATCGTCTCATAGCCGGGGCCTCCGTTGGTCATGGAATAGATCAGGGAGAACAGGTTGGTAAAGGTCCAGATTACGGCCATGACAATGCAGTAGGTGATCACGCTGACGATCATGGGAAGTACGATCTTAAAGGTGCGCTGCCAGAAGGTGGCGCCGTCCAGACGGGCCGCCTCGAAGACACTGGTGTCAATGGAGGACATGCCTCCGAGAATAACAATGGTCTGCCAGCCGATGGAATACCAGGTGACACAGAAGACCATCACGGGAAGGGCCGACGAAGCATTTAAGAGCCAGTCTTTGGCCCAGGACGAAAGTCCGATGTTCCGAAGGATCTGGTTGACCGGTCCCTCGAGTCCGAACATGGACTTGAAAAGATAACCGAGGATCACGAGAGAGATGATCTGCGGTACATAATAGATGGCACGGAAAGCTCTCCATCCCGGAACATGCTCGTAAAGGAGCACGGCAACGATAAGTCCGATGAGTACCTGAAGCGGTACGGAAATAAGGAGCACGAGGTTATTCCGGAACAGGTTCCAGAACATGCCGGAACTGAACAGCTGCTTATAGTTTTTAAGGCCTACGAAATCATTTTTGTAAAGGCCGTCCCAGTTGGTGAAACTCTTACCGATCACGGATACGATCGGCCAGGCCCTTACGATCAGAAGGATGAGAAGAGCGGGCAGGATGCACAGATAGGCGATCTTCGCTTTCTTAACTTCTAAAGGAGTATAGGATGACATACAGGTTCCTTTCAAAAATACGGCTCACACCGACAGTGCCGGCGTGAGCCGCTGTGAACATTATTTACTGTGCGTTGGCAACATCTTCATCAAGCTTTGCACCGAGCTCCTCGATGGTCATCTTTCCTGCAAGTACAGAGGGAAGAAGATCATAGAAGTCACCGGATACGGAAGCGTAAAGGCTGTTATCAACCCAGTAGATGGTATTGGCGCTCATCTCAACAAGCTTTGCGGAGTTGGAACCATCAGCATAGCCGAGATCAGCTGCGGTGATGTCTTTACGTGTCGGAACCTTGGGCTGAACCTTCAGGAACTCGAGCATCTCTGCCTTGGAATCCATGAAGCTTAAGAACTTCACAGCAAGCTCGGGGTTCTTGCAGTCCTTGGAAATAACGAAGCACTGGCCGGGGCCGCCGATGGTGCCGCCCTTGATCACAGACTGGGGAAGATCCGGAGGCATCAGAAGGCCGATGTTCTCAGCGCCTAATGCTGCTTCTGCGTCTGCAACTACGGAAGACTCCTGGGGCATCATAGCGATCTTGCCCTGGCAGAAACGGTTGAAGGCATCTGCAGAGGTAAGAGCATCCTCGTTGAGGAATCCGTTGTCAAGAGTGGACTTGTAGTAGTTGTAGGCATCGATGAATCCCTGGTCTTCTGCGAACTTGGTGGTTCCTTCGCAGTTAGAGATGATGCGGTCATAGGTGGAGCAGGATACCCACCAGTAAGCGCCGATGTAGCATCCGAACCACGGGAATCCTTCGTCCTGTCCGAGCGGGATGTAACCGTGATCCTTGATGATCTGCATCGCAGCATCAAACTCTTCGGTGGTCTTCGGCGGGTTGTTGTCGAAGTCAAGTCCGCACTCATTGATGATGGCACGGTTGTAAAGGAAATAGCAAACCTGGTTGTCCGCGGTGGGATATCCGAGAACCTTGCCGGACGGGCTTGTTACAGCGTCCCAGCCTACGAGGTTCTGCTTGTCCTCTGCGGGGATCATGTCCTTGATGTCAAGGAGAACATCTTCCATAACGTAGATGTTCTGGCCGGTCCAGAGGTTGGCAATGTCGGGTGCAGTGTGAGCCAGAGAGTCAGCCTTGAAGGTCTGATGTGCTGTCTCGCCGTCTGCCTGAACGATGAGCTCTACCTTCACGCCGGGATTCTGCTCCTCAAAGCGCTTGATAGCCTTGGAAATGTACCACTCCTCCTGGGGAAGCTCCTGCTCTGCGGGAGCAATGTAGGAGTCGGATCCGTTGATCCAGATGGTAAGCTTCTGCTCTGCGGCTCCGCTCTTTCCTGATGAGCAGCCGGTAAGGCATGCCATCACCATGCAGAGAACGAGGACCATGGCTAAAATCTTTTTCATGTTTTTCCTCCATTTTTTCTGTTGCAGCTTGTATTAAGATATGTTAGAATAAGTTAATGAGCTGCACATATTTTGTTACAAGGCTGATTATAGCTTTTCTGTGATGAAAAAGAAAGTGTTTTATCTATAATCTGCATTTGTCACAATAACCGCCAGATACTTTTGGTCAAAATAACGGCAGTGCGCGTTCATCTTATATGCAAACATATACGAATAAGTGAGGATAAGTCGGATGTCAGAATCATTTTTCGATAAAAAAAGCTCCGTTCCGCTGTATAAACAACTCGCGGAGGAACTTCGCCAGAAGATCAGGTCCGGAGAACTTGCCGTCGGAGAAAAACTCGCCAGTGAGTCAGAAATGATCAGAGAATACGGGGTCGGGAGGCTGACAGTCCGGAATGCCCTTGCTCTTTTAGTGAATGAGGGAATCCTCACCAAGTCGCAGGGCAAAGGGACCTTCTGCGCCGGGATCACAGGAGCAGAGGAAAAGAGTATCGACATTCAGGTCCTCTTAGACATGAGTGATACATATTTCATTCCGTACTATGTCCGGGGGATTTCGGAGGTTCTGTCCCGTTCCGGTTCCAATTTCCTGATCAGCGATACGAAAGACGATGACCGGGTACTCTGCAGCCTTCTCGAAAACATTGCCCGAAAAAAAGCGTCCGGTGTCATTTTTCAGTGTACGGATTCCTGCCTGTCGGAAGAAACCAACGAACGGATCCTGCAGAGTATCCGTGTTCTCACAGATTCCGGGGTTCCCGTGATCATTATCGACGGAAAAGTGCCGGAGATTACGGTTTCCAGCCTTTCACTGGATGAAGAATCCGGCGGCCGCAGGGCCGCGGAACACCTGGCCGCTTTCGGACACCGAAAATGCGCTGTCATTGCCCTGGAGAAGCACCGGGATGCCCGATACCGGAGAAACGGCTTCTGCACCGGTGCCCTCCTTTTCGGGATGGAAACACCGCTTTCCATTGATGCCGGAGGAAGCTGGGAGGAAGAGCTGATCGAAGCCGTAAAAAACGGCATCACCGGTGTTTTTGCCTACAACGATGATGCCGCTCTTCGTGCTGTCATGGCCTTAAAAAAGGCCGGTTTCTCCGTGCCCGGAGATGTCTCCGTCATTGGTTTTGACGATACCTATCTGGCGATTGCCTGCGACCCGCAGCTCACGAGCCTTGCCCATCCGAAGGAACAGATGGGGATGGATGCCGCCGGACTGATGCTTTCCATGATTCATAGCGGACAGACTTCCACCGTGGAAAAGCTCTATAAGACCGAGCTTGTAATGCGGGCTTCCTGCGCAAAAGCGAAAATCTGACCGTCTGCCGGTCAGATTCCGGCCGGAATAAATTCTCTGCCGTCAAACTCCCAGATTTCTTTATATCCGGCGTTCCGGAGGATCCCGAGTGTCTGCGGGAACGCAAACAGGTAGTCTTCTTTATGGTGCGCATCGGCCGATACCGTCATGCGGACATGATGGGCATGCATGTACTGAAGGATTCCCGCCCCCACATACGGTGTGGTGCGGTATCCTCTTGACATGGCGCCGGTATTCATCTCAAAAATCTTATCATACGGGAGGATTTCTTCCAAAGCACCCAGAGCAAGGTCAAGGTAAGCTCTGCTGTCCTCGTCAAACATGGATCCGTCCCCATTAAACTTTGCCACCAGATCAAAGTGCCCTACGATATCCGTCTGCGGATCCTTCGCTGCCTCCGCGGCGACACGGTAATAGTCCGCAGCGTACTGAAGGGAATCCCCTCCGTAGTATTTCTCTACATTCTCTACCGTAATATCCTTCCGGTGATCCACTTCGAGGTATTCTCCGTCTTTTTGGACCTCATGCACCGACCCAATCACATAGTCATATCCCGAAAGATCACTGTCTCCGTACCAGTCCGCTTCGATTCCGCGGTAGATCCGGATCCGGTCTCCGTACACAAGACGGAGCCGGTCAATCTCTGCTTTATATGCCTCTTCTGATGCCTTTGTCATGCACCAGTCTTCGCCGCAGGAAAGATGGCTGTGCCCGGAAAATCCGATGGCTTCGGCGCCGTCTTCCATGACATATTTGACAAAATCCTCCATAGAGTCTTCGCCGTCGCAATATGTGGTGTGATTATGTAAACTTACCAATTTCTGCACGATTTTCCTGTGCCTCCAATATTCCATCAGGTATAGCTATTCGCTGCATTCTTCTCTACATCATCCTCCGTATTCATAGCGGCGGTAGGATCCCAGGCCCCGGATGATTCCCCAAGGTAAGAAATCCTCTTCCTGATAGATTCCGCAATTGCCTCAATCCTCGGTGCGTCAATGAAGTTTTCGGCCGGACTGCCGACAAATGTCTGATGAATCAATTCTCCCACATCCGCCAGTTTTTCCGGTTTGAACCAGTCAAAAGAAGATACCAGCTTCAGCTGTTCCTCATGATGATTCTTGAATGGCTTGCATGTTATATCCTGTCCTGTGAGAATTTCCGCAGGAAGTTTGTCATATCCAAGTGAGGAACCGCTGTCATAGATCGGTGCCATGCCGATCCATTCCAGTGTTTCGGCATTCCGCAATGCTCCGAAGTTGTTCAGATGCCGGTCCTCGTTCGCAATAATATAATCAACAGTGATCATCCGGTCAAGAAACGGCACCACGCCGGATATTCCAAGATCTTCACAGCACTTTACAAAATGCCGGTAGGATGACATATCACTTCTCTTCTTCTGGGAATTATAAATCCGCCATGCAGGAATAAGCTCTGTATTTTCATCAATAAAGTCTTCGCACACACTATAGGGAGCGCCGTTATTCCACAGGACGGAATATTGGATATGATCGATCCCGAGACGCTGCATGATCTCTGCAGCGATGACTTCATTAAACGGCTGCTGACGGTAAGGTCTGGAACCGCCTTTAACAAGGCAGCGTTTCCCATCAATGATTTTCCATCTTTTTTTCAGATTTCCATCTGAAGTATTATCCGGGGAGCTGAAATTCAGCACATTTGCCTTCTTGTCTGCTCCGAACAGAACATCACCGATATCGTCGGAAAATTCATTCTGGAAGAAATTGATCTTATCCCATGACAAGTCAGATGCTTCCGGCCGGATCCAGTACTGATCGGACAGACTGAGCCCGTAGCATCTCACTAGCAGCATTTTTGTATTGGAGATCCCAAGCGTTTCGAGAGCCTCCCTCACACCGGACCTGCTGGCCGGGATGGATCTCTCCGCCCACCAGTCATTTAACGCTGCTCTGTCTGCACGGCCGTCCCTCACCGGAACACCGACAGGAAGATGCTCTGCTTCGTGCAAAGCACCGGATTTCTGAATAAATCCTGTAGCATCATCCAGTTCTATGTCTGCCACCGGTATATATTTATGCATCAGTGTACATTTCATCATCAATTTCCCATCAAGCTGAGAAGCCTATATGAAAACCAAGTTTAACGTATCATTCGTCCCTGTTCGTCGACGCGGTGGCCGTCGGGTGTGGTGGTGTTCCGGAGGAGAGCTCCCATCTGGCCGGAGCCTTCCTTATTGTTGAAATAGTAGTAATAGGAATCAATCTGGGCCCAGCCGGTGACCATGCGGCCTCTGGTGCCGTCCGAAAGCGGGTTCAGATAGTAGATCGATCCGCCCGGTTCCGCAAACCAGCCGGTCTTCATGTGCCCGAACTCATCAAAATAGAACCAGTCATACTGG
>JAZUHZ010000112.1:0-16104 GCA_045642005.1 Candidatus Avilachnospira sp. | reverse complement strand
CAATGCAAATGTGCTAGGAAAGAACGCCGCATGCTTACTCACCATTTCCGATTCCTTTGTCGCAAGCGAAGAAACCACAGCGGAAGAACGCCAAAATAGCTTTACAACTATGATGCAATTGGCGCTCGAAACCGCAATTCGTTTATAATTCTAATTTACCTTTTTTCTTTGATATTTCTGATTCAGGCTTTATACCACTTCGCCGTTAAAGGAATACTTTTCCCTCCTCAAGCTTTAACAGCGCCTCAAAAGGCCTCTGCTCACTCTTACAGAACTCCGTGAGCACGGAAAGCATGCTCCGCACTCTTTCAGCCGCGGCGGAAAGCTCCTCTTTCGGCACATAATTTTCGAGTCTTCCATGCGTTACCCCTTCCCCGGTAATCCCGAGGAATTTTGCCAGAAGGTCCGCATCAAAGCGTCCGAGCGCGGAAATGATCCCGTTCATGTCGGCAAGCACTTCATCGCGGACTGCCTCTTTATGATCCGGATAGAGAGCCCGGGAAACAAAATGCGCGAGTTCATGGTATTTCCGGATCGTTAAGGAAAATTTCAGCCATTTTTCAGGAGGGAATCCGGCTTTTTCGGGGGACAGAGCACTGTAAAAGCCGCTTGACAGCACGATGATCGTATCCCGATAGTTTTTCCGGTCTGCCGTAAACCGGGCAAATTCTTCGTCCCAGTCCCCTCCGCCGCCTGCAAGGTATTCCTCCTGATGACGGCGGATCTTCTCCCAGTTGATGAGTCCGGAGATCGTAGAGGCGCCCATGGTCTCCGGGATTTCCGCGTTCATGCACCGGTGCGCAAGCGCCCGGATGCAATGTTCAAAATCCGCACGGTCCCAAAGGGTCAGTACCTCTGCCTTTCCGGCCGGAGTCTCCACGATCTCCAGGCGGTCCTTTTCGGATAGAGAGAATTCCGGGATTCCGGAGAGCGGTGCTCCCCTGAGAACCGCATTTTTATAAGCTTCGCTGTTTCTGGTCTCATCGGAGATCGGTAAAAGAAGCTGGGGATAGCGTTTGGAAAGTTCGGTAAGAATATGATCCATAAAGAGGTATTCCTGTCATCAATATGATTGTAGTCTCATTATAGGGAAACCGGCTGAAATTGTAAAGAATCGTTCATCCAATCTTTAAGACATTTTCCGCCCGTCGTGTTATTATGTCAATATCCTTTTTACGCCCTGTGCGTATATATGTCTGTAAACAGTAAGATATTCACCAGATCAATAAGGAGAAATGATATGAAAGATATTTCTGACAAGATTTTAAGTGATGAAGAGCTTTCCAAAGTAAGCGGCGGCAACGACGGTATGGGAATCTCAACGATGAAGGTAACCGTGCAGGACATGGCGGATACGCTCATGGTCGTTACGAATGAGGCCGGTGCCAATGTTCGCATGGCACCCGTCGTGGATGACGTAAACGGAAGAGTTCTTTTCTGCCTTTCGAACGGTGCCCAGGTGATCGTCAACGGAAAGACGTCCAACGGATGGTACCGGATCATGGCTTCTGACCCTCTTTACGGCGGTGAATGCGCCGGCTATATCTCAGGGAACCTTCTCGGTACGCCTGCAGGCCCGGGAGGCCCTGCAGGTCCCGGCAGCGGCCCCGCTATCATCAGCAATGCCCCCTATTTCAGATAATGAAAACCGGCCACCTCGGTGGCCGGTTTCTTATTTATTCAGGATTTCATTCAGGGTAGCGAGCAGTTTCGGAACGTCGACGGGTTTTGCGATATGTCCGTTCATGCCGGCCTCGAAGGCATTCTTTTTATCCTCGTCAAAAGCATTGGCAGTCATCGCGATGATCGGGATGGACGAAGCCCACGGATCCGGGAGCTTCCGGATGGCTCTTGTCGCCTCGTAGCCGTTCATTCTCGGCATCTGGATGTCCATGAGAATGAGGTCATACTGCCCTTTCGATGCCCCTGCCATCTTCTCCACGGCAATGTCGCCGTCTTCGGCGGTATCAAGAACCATTCCCTCTTCTTCAAGGATCTCGACAGCGATCTCCCGGTTGAGCTCGTTATCTTCCACAAGAAGGATCTTCTTTCCGGAGAGATCGACGTCTTCCTTTTCGGGAATCAGGGATGCCGGATCCACGGACCTGGCAATGCGGTTTTCAAATTCGAGGCGAACCGTCGTTCCTTTTCCGGGTTCGCTTTCGATGGCAATGGTGCCTCCCATCAGCTCTGCAAGGGATTTGGTAATGGCCATCCCGAGACCGGTACCCACGACACCGCTCTTTGTGGCCGATTCGGCACGGGAGAAGGGTTCAAAAATATGCTGAAGGAATTCTTTTGTCATTCCGATGCCGGTATCCGTCACGGTATACCGGAAACGTGCCATACCTTCCTCATCACAGGGAAGTTCCTCGGTATAGATATCGATCTTTCCGCCGGGATTTGTATATTTCACGGAATTAGACACAACATTGGTGAGCACTCGCATGAGACGCAGCCGGTCCGCATAGATCCAGTGATGCGTCAGGTTCGGGTCAATCTCCGAGTTCAGGGTAATGTTCTTTGCGGCAGCGGTTCCTGCGAGGATACTGTAGAGGTTATCCTTCGTTGTGTCGATACACAAAGGCTCCTCTTCAATCTTCACCTGACCGGATTCCACCCGGGACATATCGAGCACGTCGTTGATCAGAGAAAGAAGGTGCTCGCTCGACATTTTCACTTTTCCGAGCGCTTCCTGAACCCGCTCTTTTTCATCAATATGCTTCTCCGCGATATCGGTAAAACCGATGATGGCATTCATGGGCGTGCGGATATCATGGGACATGTTAAAGAGGAAGGTGGATTTCGCCTGATTGGCCGCCTCGGCCGCAATACGCGCACTCTCCAGCTCTTTCCGGATGCCGACTTCTTTTCGGATCTCTTCGTCGATATTCCGAAGGCACGCGATCATGCCGATCAGGGTTCCGCCATCATCCCGAAGCGGGACAAAACGCTCCTGATAATGGATCTCCTTTCCGTCCGGTGTGATGGCCCGGAATCCGACGGTCGGCGTACGGTTTTCAGAAAAAGCAGTCAGAATCACTTCTCTTCTCGTCCCGGCATAGAAACTATCCCGGTCATCCGGATGGATGTACTCTTTCAGGAGGTCAAGTCTCTTGCTGAAATGCATTTCATACTGTACCTCTTCCCCGACGATTGCCGCGAATTTCTTATCCATATGGCTGTGATGGGCAATCAGGTCATCCGTTTTCTCATTTTCAAAGTTGATTACGGCGATGCTGTCATACTCGGTGGAAAGCGCCCGGATATAGGATTCCTCCCTCTTTCCCTGTTCGAGGATGACAGTGACATCTTTTACATTGGTGTAGGCGATCACGTCTCCCGAAGGGCTCTTCGTCATGCAGATACTGCGGCGGAGCCAGGCATTTTTTCCGGATACGGTCTTTGCTTCATAGTCAAAGGTGATTTCGCTTTCGCCCTCTGAGAAAATTCTGAGAAGATGCTCTCTGTCCGTGCTCCCGGAGAAGGACTCGCTGAAATCGGTCCGTACAAAGCGACGGTTCCATTCCCGGATATATTCGTCATAGCTGCACGGAGTACTGAGCCCGATGATCTCAGAAAGCGGAATCTCATTTCCCGCGTCATCCTTCCAAACGCCGTAAAAGAGTTCATCTTTCGTGAGATTCACTTCCAGGGAAATGAGCGCATCAGACAGATTCGCTCTCTTGTAGCTCGAGAGCCGGTCGGCAACGCCCTGCAGCTCATCAATGAACTGCTGTTCTTTTTCTTTCTCCCGGACAGTCATTACATTGATCAGCCACATGATCCCGAGAAGCCCGAGGACGAAGAAGACAAAAAGAAGGAGAAGGTTGATCCGCACATCGCGGTAGAGACGATCCTCCTCTTCACAGATCACGACAGTATATTCATCGTACCCGGAAAGAGCGTAAACATAGCCGGTATCGAAAATGTCTGCTTTCCGGGCCTCATTGGGACGGCTCCGGAGATTGACGCCAATCTCCGCGTCTTTTAACCCGGACAGGCGTTTGTCCGTGGACGCAACGATCTCGTCCTTTGACGTATTATAGACGAAATAGATATTGTGGTCGACAGGCAGTTTGTCAAGAACCCGGGAAATGTCGTTTCTTTCCATGGAGCTGAGAAGATGCTCGGGCGTGATGCCGACCTGAACGATGGAATCTCCGTCCGGGCTCCACACGGCGGCATACATGATGAGCTTTCCCTCTTTGGTGTTCGGCGTCAGATCCTGACACAGCTCAAGACTCCTGTCACTCATCATCGGTTCAAAGAACGAGATCTGCCCACCGCTAAAGATACTGAACCCGACATAGTCCTTCACGGTACTGTAGGCGATCAGACCGTCCAGATCAAAGACATTGACTTCATCGATGTCGAGAAGCTCCGCCACATGGCAGAGCTCTTCATAATCCCCCTGAATACTGTCATCCAGCGAAAGGATATAACCCAGTGACCGGGCGCGGGAAATATACTCCTCCTTCAGAGAAGACTGGAGCTCGTTTTTCTCGGTATCGTTATTTTTAATGAGGGTCTGGATCTGGGCAGTGAGAATTCTTGCCGAATCAAGAAAATGCCCGTTGACGTTATTGATCAGAATATAAAAACAGCATGCATAAACAATAGCCAGCGCTGCCGCCAGGATAATAAACAGATGCCGTTTGTTATTTCTATCCATAGATATACCCCACCAGATTGTGCTCTTACTTTATCATTTTTCCGCCTTTTCTTCAATAGTCTTTTCACCTTTTTCCCAGAAATCCTGTTGCAGTTTCCCTTTGTCCGGTGGTAGAATTAGCAGGTAGAAACATCCGTCAAGGAGGTCCTTATGCTGATTCCGGAATATAAAGGTTTTTATGAGCGTCTGATCCTTCACTCGAAAAGATTTATCAAAGACAGCTGCCGTCTTCGGGGCAGTTTTCAACGGGTCCTTTCCGGCGAACTCGACCCGAGATTTCTCGCGGACTACCGTTCCTATGCGTTTACGAAAAGCACGAAAAGCCTTCTCGGTATGTACCGTCTTCTCGAAATGGGCAATTACGAGGATGCGCTCATTCTCTCGCGGACAATTTTTGAGTGCTATCTTTCGGAACGCTATTTTGACGACAAGTTTGACCTGGAAACCATTCGGGACATGGTCATTATTCCCACCGCGATCAATGAAGGATATTTCATCCACCGAAACGGCATGGTTGTCCGGAAAGACACGAAGGACATCGTGGAATATAAACTCCGCAACCCGGACATTCTTTCCCTCGGGAAGGACAAGGGTTATTTTTATGACTTCTACTATTTCCTCTGCCAGAATGCCCACTGCAATATCTCTCAGACCGGAGCCTTCCTCGACAGTCACAATGATTTCATCATGTATACGGAGGACAATGCGGGACTGGCGCATTTCATCGGACTCTTCGTTTTTTATAAACTCTTTGAAAGCACCGTACTTTTAGAAAGCACCCGGTTTTCCGACAGCGTAGAGGAATCGGAATGCCGTGATCTTCTCGTTGAGCTGACCACGTTCCTGTATGACAAGCTGGCTACATTCTGTACAACAGGCCGGGTCGGGGAATACACAGCCGATAAGGAAACCAGAAAAACCGCCAGAGATATGATGAATTCCCTGAAGGAACAGCTCGGCCGGGTCGACAAGGGATTTGTCACCCTCTTAGAGAAACAGTACATCGAAACGCCGCTCGAGGCAAAACTGAAACCGGTTCTTCTGGAAAGTGAAAAGCCCTCTGCCTTCTTTGAGGATCTTAAGGAACGGAAAAAACTGAGTCCGCGGTATGCGGAACTCGAGAAGCTCATCGGGATCGGGCAGAACCCCGAGTATCACCCGGAGGGCGATGTCTGGACACATACCATGGAAGTCCTGGACCGCGCCGCAAAGCTCAGAGATCAGGTTTCCGACCCCTTCGCATTCATGCTCCTTGCGCTCTGCCACGATCTCGGAAAAACGGTTTCCACGACCGTGGAAAAAGACGGAAAGATCCGTTCGATCGGTCATGAGGAAACCGGCGTACCGATCGCAGAAAAGCTCCTCTCAAGGATCACAAACAACGACCGGACGAAACAGTATGTGGCCGAAATGATTCCGCTGCACATGAAGCCGGTCATTTACGCGCATGACCGCTCCTCGCAGAAAGTGACAGATAAGCTTTTTGCCCGGACGATTCACCCGATGGATCTGATCCTCTTTGCCAAGGCTGACAAAAATTTTTCCGAAGAAGATGAAAAATTCCTTCTGGAAAGATACGAAGGCTTTCTCAGAAGGAATCAGAATCAGAATTTATAATCTTTATACCGTTTATCGGGAATCCTCTCCGGCCACCCGGGGAGATTCGCATCAATCACTGCCCGGAACAGACGTTTGTCTGCTCCGGGATTTTCTTTATAGATCTGTTTCAGAAGATTTTTTGTGTACTCTCTTTTTGTGACACCGTCCATGGGGCAGGGATTCTTACAGACCGGCAAGCTATATTTTCTGGCAAAACCGATGATATCCGCCTCATCAATAAAAATGAAAGGACGGATCACCGTGAGCCCGGTTTTATCAAGATAGGTGGAGGGAGAAAACGTATAGAACCTTCCCTCGTAGATCATGGCCATGAAGGCGGTCTCGACAAGGTCATCCTTATGATGGGCATAGGCGATCTTATTGGCACCGATACTGAGAGCCTTTTCGTTTAATGCCCCTTTCCGAAGCTTTGCACACAGCGCGCAGGGATTGGTCTCCTCCCGTACATTGAAGAGGACATCTCCGATCCCTGTCTTTACGATATAATACGGGATCTCCAGTTCTTCACAGAGCTTTGAAACCGGCTCGAGGTCCATGTTTCCGAGGCCCAGGTCCACGGTAATCGCGCTCAGGGTAAAGTGCTTCGGATAAAAGCGCCGGAGCCCGGAAAGCGCCAGCAAAAGAGAAAGGGAGTCCTTGCCTGCGGATACTCCCACTGCGATATGATCTCCTTCCGAGATCAGGCCGTAGGTGTCGATGCACCGCCGGGTGAGACTGTAGAGTTTCTGTAAATCCATACTTCTTCATAATACGTGTGAAACATCAAGATGTTTCACGTTTCATAACTTGTGTGAAACATCTCCGATGTTTCACGCAAGTTATGCGGATGATGTTTCACATAAGTTATGCTAATATAACACCTGCCCCTCGGTGACGGAGGCGGCGTCAAGAACGATGTGGTCGTAGACGGACAGACCGTGGCCGGTATTCTTTTTGATGATGCAGTAGCCGTTGGCCGTTTCGAGGACTTCGATCCGTTTGAACACCGTATATCCTTTATTTATATTATAGACTCCGGTAAGTTCACGGACGCTTCCGATCTCAAATCTTTCCCCCGGATGCTCCGCACTGACGATGTAATCACCTCGCTGAAGGGCCTCTCCTTCCGAGGCACTCAGGTAGCAGTACTCCCCATCGTCATAATAGATATCGGATACAACAAAGACCTCCGCTGTGCCCTCTTCACTGAGAATTTCTTTATAGAACCCTGCGTTTCCGTTCCGGTCCGAGGATCTGAGCCCGGAAGGAATGATATAGAAATCCTTGGAAGTCACGGACTTGTCCGGAATCTTTAATCCGGAGACATCGCTGGAGACGATTTCAAAACTTACGTAACGGTCGGAAAGAAACTGCACCAGATACCGGTTCAGAGAAAGGACACCGTAGTTTTTCGCATCGGTTCCCTTGACTGTCACGAAGCCGGCGCTTGTCTCAATGCCCTTCTCCGTAAAGGAAAGGAGCAGCGTATCACGATCCTCAAACTCCAGCATATCCTGGTCCGTGAGCGGGAAAACGATCTCCCACTTCTCATCCCGGATGATCTTATACACGGGATCCCCGGTCACAATGAGATCTCCGGATTTGAGTCTTGAACGCTCGTAGGTACTGCGGTCAAAATACGCCTCATTGATATCGGTTACCGAAAGGTCCTCAAAGCCGTCGATATTATAGGAGATATACCCCGTCTTTTCCGTCCTGAATTCCTGGAGGCTCATTCCCTGCGCCCGGAGTTCCTCGGACACCGAGATCAGCGCATCAATATCCGAAAACTCGAGGACCGAAGCGTCCAGGGAATCCTTTAAGAGGTAGCTGTCCCGGAAAGAAAGCTCCGAGAAATCCCGGGAACCGTGCATGATCGTATTCCGCACGGAGGCGAGTTTTTCCTTGTTGACGGTACTAAGCTCATCGGCATGGGAACTCAGATATGACTTCAGATTACCGCTCTCATCGATGGAGTAAATCCGCTGTCCTTTGGAGGCTTTCCGGGTGTCGGCCAGATAGAAATTCACATACCCGTTTCCTTCCGAGGGAACCGTTTCTTCCTCCCGGAGGATGATGCCCTCGTAGGTATGCTCTTTCACCAGCGTGCCTTCGTTGACCTCGTAGAAATTGATATGCGGCTTGCGTTCCGATTTTATGAACAAAATAATAAAGTAGGCTGCCACTACGAGTAGCAGCAGGCCTACTGCAAAATTCAGATTGACGTTTTCTCTGTTTTTTTTCTTTGCGGACATTTCAATCAGAGAGCCACTTTGATATACTCGCTGAATTCTGCGGGGATCTCCTCCGCATCCCTGGAAATGCTGACAATCAGTGTCACGCCGGCGCTCTGGGCCAGGTTCTGTGCCACCTTAAGGGTTTCGGTCATATCCTGTTCGATGCCGGCAATGGTCAGGAAGCTGTCAAGAATCAGGTACTCAAGGTCATGATCAGAAGCAATAACACCGCTTAAGAATCCTAAAAATCCTGCTTCTCCCTTTACCGGATACTGGGTGATGTCGATCAGCCTGATCTTATTGGACAGTTCATACATATGCTGTTTGTTCTTGTCCACGTATACAACATTCCCGTTTGCTACTTTGACAGCATCGGCAGCCTTTTCCAGAAGAACCTTTGTTTTTCCTTTTCCCTTGGCGCCAACGATAAGTTCAATCATTTGATAAAACCTCCAGAAATAATTCTTATTGCATTATAAATCATTTTTTGCCGTTCTACAAGCTTATTTTGTCCGTAAGGCTGATCATTCCGTTATAAAGATGCTCATACTCTCCGGCTTTCATGATGATCGAGATATACTTCTTCCCTTCCGTATCCTTTTCTCCGAGCACGAGACAGAATCCGGCGGCATTGGTATGCCCGGTCTTTCCGGCAAAATAGGTTAGTCCTTGAGGAAGCGTAAATTTCCCATTATAAAAACCGTTTCCGCTTGTCCAGGTGCTTTCCTTATTGAAATCCCCTTCGGTCTCCACATATTTGCTGTTGGTATACGTCGCGCTGTACTCCGAAGTACCTGAAATTCTGCAGAAATCCTCGTTTTTTACGGCCTCGTTAAAGATGAGGTACATATCATACACCGTAGTGTAATGCTCCTCGTCCGGCAGTCCGTGCGGATTCGTAAAATGGGTCCCGGTAGCTCCGAGACTCCGGGCTTTTTTATTCATGAGCTCCGCAAAATTCTCAATGCTTCCCGCGATATGACAGGCAATGGCCACGGCAGCATCATTGCCGCTCGGTACCATGAGAGCGTGCAGCATATCCTCCATGGTCATCCGGTCGCCGGGCCTAAGGTCCGCCATTGAGGATCCGGATACCGTGATCACGGATTCCTCCGGCACGGTCACATATTCCGAAAGATCACACATCTCAAGGGCAAGAAGGCAGGTCATGATCTTCGTCGTGGAAGCGGGGTAAACCTTCTCAAACAGGTTTTTCCGGGAGATCACATCTTTCCCGTCCACGGAGAACAGTCCGAACGCCTCCGCATTTACATTTTCCGTATTCCGGTCTTCTGTTCCCGGAACACAGAGATCTGCCGCAAATCCCCTGGCTTTGATCCCGCTTTCCTCTCCTTTCAGGATCTCCGCGGTACTAAAAGTCCGTACATCGTACGGATCCGCGAAATTTTTCTTTCCGCAGCCGGTAAGGAGCAGCAGAAGAAAGAGTACGGCTGTCAGTTTCATGATTTTACGATTCACGCCACTCAAGATCTCCGTTCTGCAGGGCCATCACAAGAAGTTCCGCCGTTGCGATATTGGTTGCCATGGGAATGTTGTACATATCACACAGTTTGACAATGTCGTTGACACTGGGCTCATGGGAATTGGGATGGTCGGGATCCCGAAGGAAAATGACCACATCCAGCTCGTTATTGGAGATCTGTGCCGCCATCTGCTGGCATCCGCCGAGATGACCGGCGAGATACTTGTGGATCCTGAGCCCCGTCACCTCCGTGATCAGACGTCCTGTGGTCCCGGTGGCATATAGATCATGCTTTGCGAGCGTGTTTTTGTAGGCAATGCAGAAATTCTGCATCAGTTTCTTTTTTGAGTCATGTGCAATCAATCCGACGTTCATAAAAACCTCTCACTGTTTTGTCTGTAATCCCACATTCAGCACCAACCCCAGCCCCATATAGAGCGCGGCCAGTGAAGAAACTCCTTTCGAGAAGAACGGCATGGTGACTCCTGTATTCGGGAACAGGTTGGTTGCCACCGCAATATTTGTGAAGGTCTGAAAACCGATCCACGCGGCTACCCCGACACAGATACAGGTCCCGGCCACATCCTGAGCTCTGCCTGCTACTCCAAGTATAACAAGAATAAGCAGAAAGTAAAGTAGGATAATAAAAACCGAACCCCGAAATCCGAGTTCTTCCCCGATTACGGCGAAGATGAAGTCAGTCTCCTCCTCGATGAGGAAGTTACCCGCCTTCAGCGAACTGATATCCGTATTGTAGAGTCCTTTTCCGAAAAAGCCTCCGCTCCCGATAGCCAGAACGGAATTGGCCTGCTGCAGGAGGGTGTCACTGTGCTGATCCGGAGAGATGAAGCTTAAGATTCTCTGTTTCTGATAGTCCTGGATAAAGGGAATCATCTCATACCTTCCCGTGCTGAAAAGAAAATAGATCACGGACAGGATGAAGGCACCGATACCGCCCACTATGCCGATGAGTTTTCCGGAAAGCCCTGCCGCAAAGAACATGCAGGCAAAGATGACGAGAAAGATGATCGTCATGGAAAGATTGGGCTCCAGGAAAATGAGCACGGCAGGGATCCCGAACATGGCACAGGCCATAAAGAACGTTTTCGGTTCATTTAAGGAGTACTCGTTCCGGTAGAAAAAAGCGGAGAAACAGATGATCAGCGCCGGTTTTGCAAACTCGGCAGGCTGGATCTGCCCGAGCACGGGTACCTCGATCCAGCGGCCTGCTCCGTGATGGGCGGCTCCCCAGGCGAGCACGGCGGCAAGGATCGCGAGAATGCCGATATAGATCGGGCCCGAAATCTTGAGCAGGAACCTGTAGTTAATGAACGAGATCATCATGCACATCACGAAGCCGGCAACGGAACCGATGATCTGCCGGGTCACGATATCATTGTCCATGTTCGTGGCCGACCGTACGACCATCACCCCGAGGAGATTTAAGCTCGCCGCGAGGATCAGGATCAGGATATAATTCATTCGGAAACTGTAGTTAAATTTCATCTTTCTTTATTCATCGACGATATTGATAATACCGATGCTTCTCGCATCCTGGCTGATCACCTTGGTGAGGTCAGTCACGCCGTAGTAATAGTCGTAGACGTTCCGGGCCAGAGATGCTGCATTACCGGAGGAATATCCGAAGGGAAGCGCAGTAGTCACGGCAATCTCGGGATCATTGTAGGGAGCATAGGAAATGAAGAATGCATGGTTGCCTCTTGTCTTCTGCTCTTCTGCCGTTCCGGTCTTTCCGGCAATGGCCACGGTCTTCCAGTTCGTAAAAGCGCTCGCTGCAGCGCCTGTTGTAACCACGGCCCGAAGACCGCGGTGAACCGTATCCCAGGTACCGGAACCGATTTCGATATTTCCGATCACTTCGGCATCAAATTCTTCTTTCAGAACATTATAACAGTCTGTCTCCTTATCGAGAAGTGTCAGATTGAAAAGTTTTCCGTTATTGGCCAGCGCCGTTGTATACCGGGCAAGCTGTACATTATTGAAGGAGTGTGTACCCTGTCCGAAGGAGGTACGCTCCGGGTCCGTATCCGAGATGTGCGGTTCTTTTTCATCAATCTCGATACCGGATACCCGGTCAAGGCCGAACATGGCGGCATATTTCTCCAGGATCTCGATACCGAGCTGCGTGGAGTAGATATATTCCCCTGTCTGAATGTCGAGATAGGTGGAAAGCCGGTGGGCATATTCCGCGAGGCAGTAGTTGCAGGAATTCTCGATGGCCTGGGAAACTGTCAGATTTCCATGGCCGGGGCGTCCGATCCAGCAGCGGATATTGGGTTCCACTTCTTCATACACACCGGTACAGTTCACGGTTTCATAGGAGTCTGCCTTTCCTTCTTCGAGCACGGCGATGGCCGTCAGCGGCTTAAACGTGGAGCCTGGCGCCTTATTGGTCTGTGTGGCGGAATTGATGAGCGGCAGGGAAGCGTCGTTCAGGCACTCATTAAAATAGTCCCGCTCCGTAATCCGGTTGTTGTCATAGCCGGGATAGGTTACGAGGGCTTTGACCGCGCCTGTCCGGACGTCAGTGACGACCACGCTGCCCATACAGGGATCGAGCGCCAGCTGGGCCGGGGTAAGTTCCATATCAAAGATCAGATCCCGGAGGAGCTCGAAAGCGTACTCAGAACCGCCTTCCAAAAGGCGCTGGTAGCATTCCTCGCTGTAGCCGATAATGCCCTGCTCATAAAGAGCCATCAGCAAGAGCCTTCCGGGCAGTTCATCGTTGACGATCATGTATTTATAGAGGATTTTGTCAAAGGATGTGTTTTCCTCAAGGGAATCCATGATATATCCGGCGACTTTTGCATAGATGTATTCAGAATCCTGATACTTGCTCTCCTCTTTGTCCGCGGCAATAAGGTCCGACCGGATGAATCCCTCACTGATTCCCTGCAGGATAAAATCCCGAAGGGAGATCGTGTCATTTTTCCAGGCAAGGTAGCTCTCACCAAACGGATCCAGCGTTTCCGTATCGATGATCCCGTCGGAACTCAAAAGATCGTAGATGAACACCATGTAGGCCACATACTCGTTGGGCAGTTCGTTCATGCACAGATCATTGTCTGACGTGAGCTCATACCGGATCCTCGACAGAATTTTTTTCTTATGGGCGCTGTAAATGCTGGCAATTTCTTTTTCTGCAGTCCCCGCATCCCCCTGGGTAAAATGCCAGGTATCGAGGACGTTATTATTCACCAGCTGGAAATAAGCATCGTCCGCAGGGATCAGGATGTCGGAGGATTTCTCCGGCGCCACGATCTCCGAGGCCTTGACATTCACGATCTTATTGCCGAGAATAGCGGCCAGCTGCTGCTCCAGAAGATGATAGATACCGATCTGCAGGTTCTGGTCCACGGTCAGATAGATGTCGTTTCCGGCCTGCGGAGCGGTCTCGCTGATTGTCTCCAGGATCTGCCCGTAACTGTCCACGTAGATTTCTTTCTCGCCCTTCAGGCCCTGCAGTTCGAGTTCCATGGACTTCTCGATTCCGGTGGAACCGACAATATCCGTGATCTCGTAGTCCGAATTGCTCTTTTTCAGATCCTGCAGCTGGGAATCGCTCTGAATGGCACCGGTATACCCGATGATATGGGAGAAATACCGGGCGTTATTGTACCGTCTCGTATAGGACTCCTCTACACCGACACCCTTTAAGATTCCCTGGTTTTCGAGGATCTCTGCCATGCAGTGCTCGTCGATATCCGTGGCGATCGTGGTGGTCTCATACCGCTGGAAGGCGGTCTGACGCATGGTAAAGAGAATCTTTACCATATCAAGAAGGGTCCCTTCCGGGACGATCAGCGGGGAGCCGTCGGGATTTTTGATGGCATCAAAGGCATAGTCTTTGACTTTTCTCTCAAAAATCTCCTGCGCGGTGACATCGGACGGGTGTTTTCCCTCCTCATCGTCCAGCTCTTTCGAGGAGATTCCGTAGACATTGGCAACGAACCGCTTCCGGGCGGATTCCGATTTGGTCGTATAGATAAACTCTCCGCTCTCCGTAAGATCGATATAGAAACTTGTGGTCAGCGTAACGCCGTGCTTCTCGAGGATGTTCGACAGGTTGTAGAGCATCCGGTTTCTGTCATTATAGTCTGTATAAGCACCGTTATCGGCAATAGTGACGTTATAGCAGAGCTTGTTATACGCGAGAAGGTTGCCGTTTACATCGTAGATATTGCCTCGCGCTCCCGGGATTTTTACGGTTCTCTCGATTTTTTCCAGATAGCTTGAAGAGTAGGACTCGCCGTTTACGATCTGCAGATCATACAGGTGAAAAATGAGGACGGCAAAAAGACCGAGGAAAAGTCCGCACAGAATCAGTATGCGGATCATCCTGGGCCGCTGGAACCAGTTCTTTATGATTTCCCGGATTTCATCTGTATTTTTAGGCAACTTCCTGACCTCTCTTTTGCTGACTCAGGTCTAAGGACCTGTTGGCATGCAGGAACACCCGGTATAAAAGCAGGGTGATCAGAAGGGAAAACAGCATTTCCGGCAGCATGATCTTAAGAAGCGCATACTTAACGTCGTAACTTCCGAGAGCAA
This sequence comes from Candidatus Avilachnospira sp., assembly GCA_045642005.1. Lineage (GTDB taxonomy): Bacteria > Bacillota > Clostridia > Lachnospirales > Lachnospiraceae > Avilachnospira. The sequence goes on along the minus strand of JAZUHZ010000112.1, from coordinate 1,538 downwards.
ACACCCGGATCACTAAAAGGGCCGCGTGATAGATGAGTTCACTGACGATGCACAGTACCGCCGGAAGGATCAGATAATCATCGTAGTAGAAATTGGTAAACAGTCCGTTGATAAAGCCGATCACCGTAAAGATCAGCATAAAGCACCCGAGCGGCACCGGATAGCAGCAGTCCATGAGGAACCCCGCGAACAGACCGCAGAGCATTCCGTGAATCCCTCCGTAGATAAACCCGAAGGAAAAGGTCAGGATCAGAAGCAGATTGGGAACCGAATAGAAAAACGGAAGTACCGAAAAGACGCTGGTCTGCACAAGAAAGGCCAGCAGAATGATGATCATATCCAGAAGTATTCTTTTTATGGATTTACCAGTTTTCATCAGGTGTAACGATACCGGTTTCTGTTTTGATGCTCTTTATGATGAGCACTTCCTGCAGATTGTCAAAATCAGCGACAGGGATCAGAACCCCGGATTTCGACAGCTGCTGGGAGCTGACTTCGATATTTCCCGCGTAGCCGATCAGGAGCCCCGGGAGGTACTTGGTGGAAAGATCCGAGGTGATGATGGCATCCCCGTTGGAAATTCTCGCGTTTTTGTCGATATTGGTAAGGGCGAGCACGCCGTCGTCAAAGAGCTGGGCATTTCCGCGCACGAGACAGGTATCCGAGGAGATCTGGCTCATGGCATAGACCGTCGATTCATCGTCAATAATCGAACGCACCGTGGCATAATTGCTGCCGGACTCGGTAACGATTCCGCATAAGCCTCCTCCCGACAGGACATTCATGCCTTCCGTGATTCCGTCAGAAAGTCCCTTATCGATCCGGAACTCCTGGAACCATTTGTCGGAGTCCTTACTGATGACCCGGGCGGCAACCTTCGGATAGGAAAGATAGGTATTGTCGAGTTCATAGAGCTCCCTCAGCCTCGAAAGCTCTTCTTTTTCATAGAGAAGGCGGTTGTTTTCCTCAAGCAGTTCCGAAACCTTTTTTTCGAGCTCTTTGTTTTTTTCACTGACGTCCTTTAAGTGAGCGATCTCCTGCGCTTTCGTCACTACCGAAAGACCCACGCTGTTCACGCCCTTTTCAATCGGCGTAAGAAAATAACCCACGTAATTTCTTACCGGGTCAAAAGCGTCATTTCTGATATAGCTGACGATCATCAGGACAAAACACAGTACCGTCAGAAACGTCAGCAGATATTTCGAACCTTTGTTTTCCAAAACTAAATGAATCCCTTCTCTTTCAGACTGAGATATCCGTCCTCTCCGATAATCACGGAATCAAGAAGCCGTATATTCATGAGCTCTCCGGCCTGCCGGAGAACCCTCGTCAGGGTAATATCCTGGGAACTGGCCGCAAGACGCCCGCTCGGATGGTTATGTACGAGAATCATGGCGCTGGCGCCGGTTTCCAGCGCGGACCGAAGAACCTCTCTCGGACTCAGATTTGTCTCATACCTTGTCCCCTTCGAGAGCAGGATGCTCCGGATCAGACGGTCTTTCTCATCGAGGAACATGACATAGGCCACCTCGTAATCG